>NZ_JBFHGL010000011.1 GCF_041583195.1 Sulfurimonas sp. | reverse complement strand
TTTACACTTGATTGTCTAGGTGGCAACAGAGAGAGGGAAACGCCTGGTCCCATTCCGAACCCAGAAGCTAAGCCTCTCATCGCTGATAATACTTGTCCTTTCAGGATTGGGAATGTAGGTCGCCGCCTAGTTGATCAGTTTTTAACTTTCTATTTATTTATTAATTTCAATTTTACTATTCATAATGTTTAAAGAATTAATATTATTTGCTGTCATAGCTCAGTTGGCTAGAGCAGCTGATTTGTAATCAGCAGGCCCGGGGTTCAAATCCTCGTGACAGCACCACTATTCGTTTATAATTTCCCATCTATTATCTATATTATCCATATTAACTTTATGTAATCTATCTAAAAAGTATGTTCTTGACACCTCTTTTGCTCCAAGACTTTTTAGATGCTCTGTTGGAACTTGGCAATCAATAAAGTCATAGCCCCATATTTTAAGGTGTTTTACCAGTATTGCATAAGCTGATTTAGAAGCATCACTTACGTCTGCAAACATTGATTCACCACAAAATACTTTACCTACAACTACACCGTATAAACCACCTACAAGTTTACCATTTAAATAGCTTTCTACTGAATGTGCAAATCCTAGGGAATATAGTTCTTCGTAAGCTTCTATAATATCTTTTTGAATCCATGTACCTGGCTGATCTTTTCTTGGTATAGTTCCACACCTGCGTATAACATTTGAAAAGTTTGTATCGAATTTATACTCAAATTTTTTCATACTTTTTTTTAGTGAACGTGAGAGTTTAAAATCATCTAATTCCATAATAAACCTTGGATCAGGAGACCACCAAAGTATAGGTTCATCTTTGTTGTACCAAGGAAATATGCCATTTTGATATGCACGGATTAAACGTGAAGGCGTTAAATCACCTCCCCACGCTACAATTCCGTCTTCATTGGCATCCTCAGGGTGAGGAAATACTAAAGAGAATTTATTTATCTGAGGGATGTACATTTTAAAACGAGTTCATCTTTTAGATCTACTTTAACATTACCACCGTTTTTCAGTTTTCCAAATAATATTTCATCACTTAGTTTGTTTGTAATATTATCCTGTATATATCTTTTTAGAGGACGAGCACCCATCTCTGGAGAGTAAGCCTCTACAGCTATATACTCTTTTGCTTTTTCAGATACCTCAATAGTTATTTTTTTAGATTTTAATTCTGAATTTAGCTCATTTACAAATTTATTTACTATACCTTTTATAGTTTCTAGGTCTAATTGTGAAAACTCTACAATAGCATCTAGACGGTTTCTAAATTCAGGTGTGAAGAATGATTTTAACTCTTCATTTGCTGATATTGATGAATCTTTATTAAAGCCCATAACACTTCTGGCAGTTGCACCTATATTTGATGTCATGATTAGTATTACGTTTTGAAAATCGGCTTTATATCCATTATTATCAGTAAGTGTAGCACTGTCCATAATCTGAAGTAAAATATTAGTAAGATCAGGATGTGCTTTTTCTATCTCATCTAAAAGTAATACTGTATATGGGTGTTTTTTAATAACTTCAGTAAGTAAACCACCTTGTTCAAATCCTACATAACCTGGAGGTGCACCGACTAAACGTGATAGTGCATGTTTCTCCATATATTCACTCATATCAAAGCGCTCAAAGTTTATGCCCAGAGTTTTACTAATTGAGATTGCAAGTTCTGTTTTACCTACACCTGTTGGGCCTGAGAATAAAAATGATGCGATTGGTTTGTCTGCTTTGTTTAAACCTGCTTTAGATATTTTTATAGCTTTTGCAACTTCTAAAACAGCATTGTCCTGACCTATAACCTGAGTTTTTAGCTCACTTTCTAAATTCGATAGAAGTTCAGTCTCGTCTTTATCTATTTTTGAACTGCTTATTCCTATGATTTTAGAGATTGTATTTTCTATATCTTTTACACCGACTTTAGTTTTTGGTTTTTTAAGCAGATGAAATGAAGCTGCCGTTTCATCAATAATATCTATTGCAACATCTGGTAAAAATCTATCTGTTATATATCTTTTAGAGAGCTCAACAGCGCTTTTTATAGCTTTTGGAGTATAAATTACATTATGGTGTTTTTCATACTTCTCTTTTAAACCCTTTAGAATTTTAATACTTGTATCTATTGATGGTTCATCTATATTAACTTTTGAGAATCTTCTGCTTAGTGCTTTGTCTTTTTCAAATCCATTACGGTATTCTGCAAATGTAGTAGCACCCATACATCTTAATTCACCAGATGCAAGAGCAGGTTTTAATTGATTTGCAGCATCCATAGTACCGCTTGTAGCACCAGCACCGATTAGAGTATGAATCTCATCTATAAATAAAATTGCATTCGGATTTGATTTTAATTCATCCATAACACCTTTTAGACGTTTTTCAAAATCACCTCTGTATTTTGTACCTGCAAGCATAGCACTTAGATCAAGTGCATAAAGATCTGCATCTTTAATAATATCAGGAACTTTCCCAGAAGCAATATTTAATGCAAGCCCTTCAGCAATTGCAGTTTTACCAACACCTGCTTCTCCAACTAATATAGGATTGTTTTTCTTTCTTCTGCAAAGTATTTGTGTTACGCGCTCAATCTCATTATTGCGTCCGATCACAGGATCTATTTTTCCAGCTCTCGCTTTTTCTAGAAGATCTATTGAATATTTTGCTAAAAACCCTTCTTCGACCTCTTTAATATCTTCTTTTACGTTTGAGTGTGAAATGATCTCTAACACATCAAGTCTTGAGATATTGTATTCATCTAGTAATGTATGTGTAAATGTGTTTTTTTCCTCAAATAGAGCAGCTATCATATCTCCTATATCGGCACTGTTTTGACCTGCACTTTGAATATGTCTGATCATAGAGTCAACAACACGTGATAGTGCTGCACTCTCATATGGCTCTATTTGAACATTTTGTGGAAGAGGATCAATATTTGTCGTGATATATGTTTTTAGAAGTTGACGCATTTTCTCAACGTCACCACCACATGCTAAAATTATATACATCCCTTCATCAGAACCTAATATTTCATAAAAAAGATGCTCAATTGTTAGATATTCATGCCTTAATTCTTTAGCAAAATTTATAGAGTTTTTTATAACCGAATTTAGATTTGAACTAATCATTTTATTCCTCCTCTATGATACATTTAAGTGGAAAACCACTCTCTTTCGCACGTTTATGTACAGTTAATACCTTTGTTTCAGCTATTTCATAAGTGTAAACACCACATATGCCTTTGTCTTTTTTGTGAACATCCAGCATAATTGCTTCTGCTTGTTCGAATGTTTTGTGAAATACACTCATTAAAATATCTATTACAAACTCCATAGATGTATAATCATCATTTAGTATTAAAACTTTATACTTTTTAGGAAATTTAATCTCAACTTCCTCTGATAATTCATGTTCAATTTGTGTTCCCATTACAAAGCCGCCTTTATAAAATCATCTATTATGTCTTGTGGATTTTCTAACCCTATAGATATTCTTATTAAACCATCTGTTATACCTAAAAACTCACGTTGTTCTTGGTTGAAATCACTATAAATAGTTGATGCCATATGAAGTGCAAGTGTACGGCTATCACCTATATTTGCAGTTAATGTAGCAAGTTTTGTTTTATTTAAAAACTCATATGCTTTTTCCTTAGTACACATATCTATTGTTAAAAGTGTCCCACATCCATTTTTAAATAACTCTTTATATTTTGCATTTTGGTCACTAGATTTTAGAGATGGATGGTTGATTTTAAGCCCTGCAGTGTCTAAAGCACTTGCAACTATTTCTACACTTTTAACTACTCTGTCCATTCTAAGAGCTAAAGTTTCAAGCCCTAGTAAAGTTTGATAGCTTGCATGTGCAGACGCACTCATTCCAAAATCTCTAAGTGCTCTTTTTTTGGCATTTGGAATAAGAGCCATTTTTCCCATTTTATCTATGAATTTATGTAGATCTTTATACCTTGCAGTTTTAAATTTATCATCACCATCGTTAATCGCACGAAATACAGCACACCCGCCAAGGGCAGATGAGTTTCCGGAGATTATTTTTGTTGTTGAATAAACAGCTATATCTGCACCTAGTTCAAGCGGTTTTATACTCATCGGTGTAATTGTATTGTCTACTATTAAAACTACTCCTGCAGAGTTTGCAATATCAGCTATTTTTTTAATCTCAGGAAGTTTCATGTTAGGATTCCCAACACTTTCACAAAAAATTATTTTTGTATTTTCATTTATTTTAGTTTTGATCCCATCAAGGTCATCAACATCTAAAAAGTGCGTAGTAATACCAAAACGTGTCAATGTTTCATTAAAAAGAGAGTAAGTACCGCCAAATAATCCACCTACGGATATGATCTCATCTCCAGAAGATAACAAACTCATAGTAGCTAAAGTTATAGCTCCCATTCCACTACTTGTAGCTACAGCGCCGATTCCACCGTCCATCTGAGCCATAACACTCTCTAATTTAGCAGTTGTTGGATTTCCCATACGTGAATAAAGTGGTTTTTTGACGCTTGCATTAAAAATACCCTCAGCAGTTTCTGGATCTCCATAAGCAAAAGAAGCAGATGACGTTATAGCAGGACTAACTGCTCCTTCTTTGTTTCCAACGCTTTGTACAAATTGGGTACAATATTCTTCAAAATTGTTCATTGTTTAATAACCTTTAAATAATGCAAGATTATAACAAATTTGGGATAATTATGAGTAAAAGAATATTTATTACTGCAACAAATACAGATATCGGAAAAACTTACACAACAAAACTATTATTAAAAGAATTAGCTAGCCGCGGACTTAGAGTTGGGGTTATAAAACCTGTTGAAACAGGAGTAATTGATTGTAAATATCTTGATGGAAATGATCTTTTAAAATGCGTCAAAGATCTTAACTGTGAATTTAGTGATTTAGATGTTGAAGATATAGTCCCAATTTCCTATGAACTGCCTGCTGCTCCATATATTTCATCAGGTGGAAAAAAATTTGATTTTGAGTTGGTAGATAAAAAAGTCAAACTCTTAGAAGAGCGATGTGATGTTTTGATCTTTGAAGGTGCAGGTGGTCTTTTGGTACCAGTTGACGAAGATAATATGGTAGCTGATCTAATCAAATATTATAAAGCAAATGCATTGTTGGTTACTCACTGTTCACTTGGTTGTATAAACGATACTCTCTTGTCAAAACGTTTATTAGATGAGATGGATATAAAGCATACAGTTGCATTTAATTGTAGAGAAGAAGATGATAGTTTTAAGAAAGTTAGTGAACCGTACTTTAAAAAAACAGACTTTAGGGTTTTAAAAGTATCTGATGAGATAGACAAAATTTGTGATGTATTGTATAATTTGTAAAATTTTTACGAGGCAGTTTTAGTAGATGCGACACTTAACACGTACAGATGATTTTACAAAAGAAGAGATAGAACAACTTTTAGAAGATGCAAAGAAGTTTTCAGACGGGAAGTTTCATAGAATTTTACAAGATAAGATAATAATTACACTGTTTTTTGAAAACTCTACACGTACAAAAAGCTCTTTTGAGATAGCTGCAAAACGTTTAGGAGCTGAGATAGTCCATTTAGATGTTGCTAAAAGTTCTACTAAAAAAGGTGAAACACTTGTTGATACTGCGATGAATTTGGATTCAATGGGGCCTGATGCTATTATAGTAAGGCATCAGAACTCAGGTGTACCTAAGATCCTATCAAACCATACAAAAGCTTCTATAATAAATGCTGGGGATGGTGCACATGCACACCCGACTCAGGCACTACTTGATCTTTACACTTTAAAAAATCATTTTGGAGATCTTGAGGGTAAAAAAATAGCGATTGTAGGAGATATTAAAAACTCACGTGTAGCTAATTCAAATATTGAACTACTTGGACGTTTTGGAATGGAAGTTATTCTTGTAGCACCTCCACATTTTTTACCAAAAACAACTTTAAGAACAACTCACTATTTAACGGAAATCATAGATGAAGTGGATGCTATTATGAGTCTGCGTACCCAAACTGAACGTCACTCTTCTCAAAGTTATGCATCACTGAAAGATTATGCAAGTGATTTTTGTATAACTGAGGAGTTGGTTGGTGATAGAGATATTATACTTCTTCATCCAGGACCTGTGCACAGAAATATTGATATCAGCGATGCTATGCTTGAAGATAAGAGATGTAAAGTACTAGAGCAAGTAAGCAACGGTGTACTTATGCGTATGGCAGTGCTGAAAAAACTTATACATGATGTGGGATAAACTTAACAACTTCGGAAAACTAAGAAAACCTTTTTTATTCATAAGTGATTTTGAAGCAAAAGAGATAGTAGTTATCCCATTAGATGAGTTAAAAAACTATGATGTTGAATACTCTATAGATGAACACTACGCTTACAAGAAACATCCATATACTTTAAAAAAAACTCCTATTAACTTTGATGAATATAAAAAGAAATTTGATTATGTTCAAGAAAAAATCAAAAACGGTGACACATATCTTTTAAATTTAACATCTAAAACAAAAATAGAAACACATCTTAGTTTAATAGATATATTTAATATATCCAATGCTCATTATAAGCTTAGATACAAAGATAAATTTGTTTGTTTTTCACCGGAAAAATTTATACAGATTAAAAATAATAAAATAAACACCTTTCCTATGAAAGGTACTATCGATGCAAGCATTCCTCAGGCTAAAAGCGTAATACTCGCAAATCAAAAAGAGATGGCTGAACATATTATGGTTGTTGATCTGTTGAGAAATGATCTAAATATAGTCTCAAGTAATGTAAGAGTAGAAGATTTTAGATATATCACATCTATTGATGCAGGTGAAAAAAAATTATTACAGGTCAGTTCCCATATATGTGGAGATCTAGATGATAGTTGGCATGGGAAGATTGGTAGCATACTAAAAGAGTTGTTACCTGCAGGTAGTATAAGTGGTACACCAAAAAAATCTACATTGGATATAATAAAAAGTACTGAAGAATACACACGTGGATTTTTTAGTGGAGTATTTGGAATTTATGACGGTGATTCTTTTGATAGTGGAGTTATGATCCGTTTTATTGAAAAAACAGATGATGGATTAGTATACAAAAGTGGCGGCGGAATTACACTTGAAAGTGACGCAGAGAGTGAATATAATGAGATGCTAGATAAAGTTTACATACCATAGGATATTTATGAGTTTACTGGAAAACTTTTTAAAAAGCGGTTTTGATTTTGATGATAAAGATTTTATTGTTGAAGGTAAATATCGTGTAACAAATATGATGTTACTGCTATTTATATCAGGACTGATTTTTGGAATACTTACAAATGTTGGTAATCCTGAAAAATATTATCTTATTAAAATAGAGCTATCACTTATAGTTTTAAGTCTTTTGATGATATATGTATTAAGATTAAATACAAAATATTTTTCTTTTATACAAACTGTCTTTTTATTGAAATTTTCTATTTTTTTTAGTTTTTTGTTTTATATCAGTGACTTGTATGATATGAAGTTTTTATGGATATTTTTATATCCGCTAATCTTGCTAAATATACAGTCTGAAAAAAATGTCAAATACTGGTTCATACTTATGGTTGTATCACTTTCAATCGTACCTTATCAGCCATTTGTAGATGTGGCTTTTTCAAAATCTCAGATGCTTTATGTAGTTATTGCTTTTGTTATTGAGAGTTTAGTTGTATATTTTTATCATACAAAAATGAGTTATGCTGCAAATACAATAGTTTCACAACGCGAAAAACTAGAAAACAAACTTGAAGAGTTAACTAAAAAAGACAAGATGCTATCAACTCAATCAAAACAGGCTGTTATGGGAGAGATGATGAGTATGATTGCCCACCAGTGGAGACAGCCGTTATCCGGTGTGACTCTGCAGATATCTAACTTACAGTTTGAGAAGATGCTAGGTAATAAAATAAGTGATGAGAAACTTGAAAAAACTTTAAATAGCATAAGTGATACTCTAGTTTACCTATCAGAAACAGTAGATGATTTTCAAACATATTTTCATCCAAAAAAAACAAAATCAAAAGTTGAAATACATGAGGTTCTAAACAAAGCAATAAATTTTGCAAAAGCAAGAGCCGATAGCAATAAAATTAATATTGAGATAAATAAAAGTCAATATATAGATATTGTAACTTATGAAAATGAGCTGATTCAAATAATTTTAAACCTCATAAATAATGCTATAGATGCATTAATATCTCATGAGGAAGATAAAGATTTAATAATTTCAATAAGAGTTGAAAACTTTTATAATTCTATAAAAATATATGTCACAGATAATGGAATAGGAATTTCTAGTGAAAATATAGAGAGGGTATTTGAACCTTATTTTTCAACAAAAGACAAGAATGGAACAGGACTTGGACTATACATGTCACAAATTATTGCTCAAAAACAGTTTGACGGGGGAATAAGCGTTAGCAGTTCAGGTTCAGGAACTACATTTATCGTAGAGATTAAAAAAGATGTAAATTTTTAGAGATGTTACACAGCTTTTTAATTGCGGTATCTAACCTTATACTAATAGAAATATTTGCCGGTGCATATTACTTTTTTTATTTTGCAATTCTTCTTTTATACATTTACATATTTAATTTGAAAATAAATATCATTCTAGCTTCATCTATTACTATATTGCTATATGCTTTTTTTTATTTTTTTGATCAGTATATATTTGAGTTTTTTTTATATTTTGAAATATACAAGTACTATATATACATAGAAAATGAACTTTTTATCGCACTCAGTACAATTCATATAATTTTGTTAAAATATGTATCTTATTATTTTGATTTAAAAAAAATGGGTTATAATTTAATAAAAAATTAGGAATATTTATATGTATATAGAAGATTTGAAATTCTCGCTTTGGGCCGATTTTATCGAGAGAGACTTTCTTGATAAAGAGTTTAGAGAATTGATTGAATCAAAAACTATAAACGGTGCGACTTCCAATCCTGCAATTTTTAAAAATGCTATTCTTAACTCACCTGCTTACAAAGAGCAAGTAGCAACTTTGAGTGAACTATCACCTAAACAAAAATATGAAGCTGTTGCTATTTTTGATATTAAAAAAGCAGCGGATATATTAAAACCTTTATATGATGAGGGTGATGATGGTTATGTAAGTATAGAAGTTGATCCATTTTTGTGTGATGATGCTGAAGGCACTATAGCAGAAGGAAAAAGACTGTATGCTGAAATAGCACGTCCTAATGTAATGATAAAAGTTCCTGCAACAAAAGCAGGATTTATTGCAATGGAAGAATTGGTAGCATGTGGGATTCCAGTAAATGCAACTCTGATCTTTACTAAAGAACAAGCTATATCTTGTGCAAGAGCTTTTGAAGCAGGTGCTAAAAAAGCAGATAAAGCAGTAGATACTGTAGTGAGTGTCTTTGTAAGTAGAGTTGATCGTGCAATAGATGATACATTGGCAAAACATGGTGTAGATACCGGATTAAGCGGTATCTATAACTCAGCTGATATATACAATGCTGTTGAAGACCTAAAAGTTGAGAGATGTCGTACACTATTTGCAAGTACAGGTGTGAAAGATGATTCTTTAGCACCTCACTATTATATAGAGAACCTATTAGCATATAACAGTGTAAATACTGCTCCTATTGAAACGATAGAAGCTTATGTGCAGATGGGTTTAAAAGATAAAGCACTTCCTATATCCAATGAAGTTATAAAAGAGCACTTTGATAAAGTTAAAGGTGCAGGGATCGAGATGGATGAGGTATATGCAAAACAGATAGAAGACGGACTGCAAGCATTTAAAGATGCATTTCAAGATATATTGGAGAACTTATGAGTGAAAAATTTGATGTAAGTCAATTAGATTTTAAAATAAGAGACAAAATTAACGATTATCTCAAAAAGATGATTGCTTTTGGAGGAAGTGACCTTCATGTTAAGGCAAAGTCTGTTGTACGTGCACGTAAAGACGGTAAGATTCATCAGTTTCCGGGTTGGATTATGTCTGAAGAGGAATCCCGTACTTTGGCAAAAGAGGTCCTAAAAGGTGATTATGTAAAATTTACAGAGCAAAAAGAGTATGACTCTGTTCACAAATACAATGAAAAATACAGTTTCCGTGTGAACTTCTTTTTCCAAAAAGACGGTGTATCTGCCGTATTTAGGATTATTCCAACAGAGATTCCGCCACTTGAAAAACTTGGAATGCCTGATATTGTTAAATCATTTGCAGATAAAGAAAGAGGTATGGTACTAGTTACCGGTGTTACAGGGAGTGGTAAATCAACTACTCTTGCATCTATAGTGGACCTTATAAATAGAACAAAATACAAACATATAATTACGATTGAAGATCCTATTGAATTTACTCATAAAGACAGACTGTGTATTGTTAACCAACGCTCAGTAGGTAAAGATACGCTTTCGTTTAAATCAGCTCTAAAAGCAGCTCTTCGTGAAGATCCTGACATTATCCTAGTTGGTGAGATGCGTGACCGTGAAACAGTTGAACTAGCTCTTCACGCTGCAGATACAGGACACCTTGTTTTCTCAACACTTCACACTACTGATGCAAAAGAGACAGTAAACCGTATAATCTCTTATTTCCCGGTAGATGAGCAACAACGTGTTCGTGTTTCACTCTCAAACGTTATACAAGGCGTTATCTCACAAAGACTTATACCGACTGAAGATAAAGATGGAAAAGTAACTGGTCGTCGTGCAGCTATGGAGATCATGGTGCGTACACCTACAATTGAGAAACTTATTTTAGAAAACCGCGATGTTGAGATCCCTGATGCGGTTGAAGCAGGGCGTGATCTTTATCATTCACAAACATTTGATCAGTCACTTCTTGACCTATATAACGAGGGTGTTATCAGCAGACAAAGAGCAAAAGATTATGCAACTAGTGCATCTGACCTTGAGCTTAAAATGAGTGGACTCAACAGTGGAAAAGTTGATGCTAATATAGCTGATAAGTATGATAAAGATGCAGTTACAGAGGATGATGATATTTTTGATTTAAAATAAAAATATTGTTTAACGGATATTAAAGTTTTATTTGGATAAAATTCCAGACATTTTTTATTAAGGATTAAATATGTTAGAAGGTATTATTAGAGAGAGTACTGGTAAGAAGGCTGTTAAAGCTCTTCGCCGTGATGGTTATCTAATTGCCAACATCTACGGAAAAGGTTTAGACAATGTTAACGCTGCGTTTAAATCAAATGAATATATCCGTACTGTTCGCAACAAAGAGACTATCGCATTCCCAGTAAAAGTTGACGGGAAAGAGTTAAATGTTGTTGTTCAATCATATGAATCTCACCCGTTAACTGCTGAGTTATTACACGTTGACTTAATGGTAGCACAACCAGGTGTTGTTACACACTATAAAGTTCCAGTAAACCCAGTTGGTACACCGGTTGGTCTTAAAAACAAAGCTATGTTAAACGTTGCTAAGCCTCGTTTACGCGTAAAAGCTAAAATTGAAGATTTACCAAATACTATTGACATCGATGTTAACGATTTAGACTTAGGTGATGCAGTTATGATTCGTGACTTAGCAGAGATTCCAAATGTTAAATTCACTGATGATGGACGTGTATCTGTACTAAGTATGATTAAAGCTAAATAATCATGCTCATAGTTGGTCTTGGAAATCCCGGGGCTAACTATGAAAAAACTCGCCATAATATTGGTTTTATGGTGATAGATGCTCTAATAAAGCGTCAAAATGCCACAAAACAAAGCTCATCAAATTTCGATGGGGACCTTTTCAAATTTTCAAATCATTTTTTATTAAAACCGCTTACTTTTATGAACTTATCAGGTATATCTGTTGCCAAAGTTAAAAAGTTCTATAAAGTTGAAGATGTAGTTGTAATACATGATGATTTAGACTTGCCTTTTGGAACACTTAGATTTAAAAAAGCAGGTGGGCATGGTGGTCATAATGGTTTGAAGTCTACAGATGCTCACATTACAAAAGAATATATACGTGTCCGTATGGGTATAGGTAAACCTGAACATAAGGGTGAAGTGGCTTCTTATGTTCTCAGTGATTTTAGTGAGCCTGAACAAGCCCATCTTGATACTTGGATAGAACAAGCTTGCGATTCAGTTGAATATTTACTAGAAAACTCTCTAGAAGATGTAAGCTCTAAATATACTATTAAAAAATTTCAGCTAAAATAACATCAAATAAAATGATGGACACTGATGTTAGCTTTTAAATATGTTTCATATCACTTTCTAAAATACTTTTTTATTATTCTTTTTGCATTGGTTTTATTCTCAGTAGCATTTGAATATACATCTAAGTCTGTAAATACAGTTGAGTCTGCCAACTTGCTTTTAATTTTTTTAGTATACAAAAGCTTTTATGCTATAGATATGCTTTTACCTATATCGCTTGTTTTTGCAATGATATCTACAAAGATATTTTTAATTAGATCAAATGCACTTGTATCGTTTTACTCACTTGGATATTCAAGAGTAGATATATTAAAACCTTTTTTAGTAGTTTCTGTATTGATAACAGGTATGTACGTTTTAATGCATTTTAGTTCTTCATTTTCAAAAGCAAATTCACATGCTAAAAATATAGAAGACAATGCAGAATACTTAAGTCCCACACGAGATTTATTCTTCTCATATAAAGAAAAATTTGTATATTTTTCTAAGATGCTTCCATTACAATCACGTGCAGAAGATATACGTATTTTTACAGCAGTTAATGGCTCTTTAAAAGAGGTTGTAATAGCCTCAAAAGCTGTTTATGAAGATGATTTTTGGCATATTAAATCAGGTGATATTATAAAAAAACCTGACAATTTAGGATTTGATTCTCCAGGGATTACGGTAATTAATAATCAAGATTTAAGACTACTAGAGGGTTTTAAACCAAAAATTCTTGATCAGGTTTATGAGGGTAAAGTTGATTTTACAATTAGTGATGCAATAGATGCATTACTGATTTTAAAAGATGAAAATATTAATCTTGATACTATAAAAGGAGCACTGTATAAAATAATAATATATCCGTTTTTTGCTCCTTGTTTAGTTGTTATCATTTTCTTTTTTGTTCCAATTAGTGCAAGGTTTTTAAATGTTTCATTGTTTAGTTTTGGGGCAATAATAGCTACACTTGTTGTATGGGGTGTTATGTTTATGCTTTCAGAATTTGCAAAAAATAAAACAATTCCATCAGAAGTTGGAATATTATTACCGGTAACAATTTTATTTCTTATAGCCCTAAGACAGTGGTATAAATACCGTTTGAAAACATAAAGAAAACTCACATAACAAAATAATAAGCACTTTTTAGATAAAATATCTCAAAAATATGTTTGGGATAGTATTAATGGATTTTAAAAAAATTGCAAGTGAATATAAAACACCACTATATGTGTATGATTTAGATCATATGACAAAGCAATATGAAAAATTAAAAGAAGCGTTTCGTGGTAGAAAAAGCATATTGGCATATGCTGTAAAATCAAATTCAAATCTAAGTGTTGTGAAACATTTTGCTGACATGGGAAGCGGAGCTGATTGTGTATCTATCGGTGAAGTACGCCGTGCACTTGCTGCTGGTGTAGCTCCATATAAAATTTTATTCAGCGGTGTTGGAAAAAGCGATGATGAGATTCGCGAAGCTATAGAAGCCGATATCCTTTACATCAATGTAGAGAGTGAAGCTGAGCTAGGCCGTGTTGAGCTGATTGCAAAAGAGTTAGGTAAAGTTTGCCGTATTTCTATCAGAGTTAATCCAAATATAGATCCAAAAACTCACCCGTATATATCTACAGGATTACACGATAACAAATTTGGTGTTGAAATAGATGTTGCAAAACGTATGTATATTAAATCTAAAAATTCAGAATTTTTAGATCCTGTTGGAATTCATTTTCATATAGGTAGTCAATTAACTGATCTTGAGCCTATCTATGAAGCAAGTGAGATAGTAGCTGATATGGTTAGAAGTCTTCAGGCTATAGATATTGAACTTAAATTTTTTGATATCGGCGGCGGACTTGGGATTAAGTACGATAATGAAACTACGATTGAACCTTACGATTATGCACAAGCTATACTTGGGACTCTAAAAGGTTTAGATATTACGGTGATTTGTGAGCCAGGTAGATTTTTAACAGGAAACGGCGGATATTTCTTAACAAAAGTTCTTTACGAAAAACAAAACGGTGAGAAAAGATTTGTAGTAGTTGATGGTGCTATGAATGACCTTGCACGTCCAAGTTTATATAATGCATATCATAAAATTGAAGCTATAACAGATAATAAAGGTGAGGTTAGTAAAGCTGATGTCGTAGGACCTGTTTGTGAGAGTTCAGACTTTTTTGCAAAAGATTGTTTCTTGCCAATGCTTGAGCATAATGATCTACTTGTTGTTCACTCTGCCGGTGCTTATGGTTTTGGTATGGGAAGTAACTATAATACTAGAAATAGAAGTGCAGAAGTTGCCGTAAAAGGCGGTGAAGTTAAACTTATTCGTAAGCGTGAGACTTATGAAGATCTAATAGCTTTAGAGAAAGAATTTTTAGGAAAATAGTTTGTATTTCATAGATGTTCAAGGTACTCTCATTAGTGATGAAGATAAAAGCCCTATAAATGGAGCTATAGAGTTTATTGATAAATTAAATATTGATAAAACTCCATATATGGTTGTGACAAACAACACTAAAAACCCATCAAATGAGTTTTATGAGTTTTTAAAAACCAGTGGCTTTAATTTTGATTTTGAAAAGTATCTTGACCCTTTAATGATGCTTGAATCTCGTGTAGAGAAAGATAGTGTAGCAGCTTATGGAGCAGAACAGTTTTTAGAGACTTTACAAAATATGGGGTATAAGTTTAATTATGAAAATCCAAAAACCGTACTTGTCGCTATAAAAGAGGATTTTACCTCAGAAGAGTTTGCCCAGATGATTGACTTTTTACTTAGCGGTGCAAAACTTGTTGGTATGCATGAGACTTCAATCTATGCAAAAAACGGCAAACGTTATCCTGGTGTAGGGGCAGTTTTAAAACTTTTAGAATTTGCAACCAGTTCTAAATATGACGTAGTCGGAAAACCAAGTTTAGCTTTTTACCAAGAGGGTTTGAATGCACTTAAAAAGCAAAAATCAGATGTTAACTACAATGACGTAATTATGATAAGCGATGATGTAAAGGGTGATCTAGGCGGTGCAAAAGAGCTTGGAATGAAGAGCATTTTTGTAACTAGTGGAAAGTACAGAACGAGTGAGGAGATAGTTCCATTTTTAGAGGAACATCTAAAACCGGATGAAGTTTATGCAGATATGGCAGATATTTTAAAACAGATGCAATAGGGAAGTGGATATGAATACATTAGACGATTGTCGTATAAAGATTGACGAGCTTGATGACAAACTACTAGAAATACTAAATGAACGTATGAAAGTAGTAGAACGTGTTGGAAAGATCAAACACGATACAGGTGGTGCTATTTATAGACCTGAACGTGAAAAAGCTATTATTGAACGTTTAAGTGCTAAAAGTAAAGAAGACGGCGGCTTGTTAAATAAAGAAGCTATAGAGGCTATATTTTTAGAACTGTTTGCAGTATCACGTAATCTTGAATTACCTGAACGCATTGCGTATCTAGGACCTGAAGGAAGTTTTACTCATCAAGCTGCTGAGAGTCGTTTTGGTGCTATGAGTGATTATATGCCACTTAGTTCTATATATTCTGTATTTAAAACACTAGAAGCAAAACGTGCCAAATTTGGTGTAGTACCAGTTGAGAACTCACGTGATGGAATTGTAGGTGAAACACTTGATCTCCTGGCAAAGTCATCTGTGAAAATTGTAGCTGAGCTATATATGCCTATCCATATGTCGTTTGCAACTAAATGTAAAGAGCTTAGTGATATCAAAAAAATATATTCAAAAGACAAAGGTTTTGGACAATGTCGTGAATTTTTAAATGAACATGGGTTCTCAGACGTAGAACTAATACCAGTTGAGAGTACGGCAAAAGCTGCAATTTTAGCCAGCGAAGAGCCTAATTCTGCTGCGATCTGTTCTCATATTGCAGCGAAGCTTTATGGAGTACCTATACTTTTTAACGATGTTGAAGACGAGATTGGTAGTTCAACAAGATTTGTAATTTTGAGTGACTTTAAAAACGGGATGAGTGAAAATGATAAAACTTCTATTTTTGTACAGTTAAAAGATGCCGTAAAAGCAGGTGCACTTGTACATTTTTTAAAAGACTTTGATGATGCCAATATTAATATGTCTAAAATAGAATCACGCCCTTCTAAAGACAAAGAAGGATTTGGATATTGGTTTTTTATAGATTTTTACGGTCATATTGATGAACCTAGAATACAAGAGATAGTAAAAAAACATGATGGAGAGATAACATGGCTGGGAAGCTATGTAAAGGGTGATAATGAAATTTAATAAACACATTGAAAATATAAAAACTTATGAAGGTGGAAAACCTATTGAGTTAGTTGTTCGTGAATTTGGTATTAAACCAGAAGATGTTGTAAAACTTGCTTCAAACGAGAATCCAAACGGATGTTCAAGCAAAGTGCAAGAAGCTGTAAGAAACATAGTTGCAAATATGGCTTTGTATCCTGATGATTCTATGATGAAACTAAAAGCTGGGCTTGCACGTCGTTTTGATCTAAAAGATGAGAACATAATCATCGGTTCAGGAAGCGATCAGATTATAGAACTTGCTATACATGCAAAAGCAAATAAAGATAGTAAAGTTTTAGTAAACGGCGTTACATTTGCAATGTATGATGTGTATTCAAAACATATCGGTTGTGAGATCATTAAAACAACTTCGACTGATTCACATGACCTTGAGCAGTTTTATACGCTTTATAAAGAACATAATCCAGATATCATTTTTTTATGTACACCAAACAATCCGACAGGTGATGCTACTGACGCTAAAGATATATTTGAATTCATATCAAAAATAGACAATGATACTCTTGTAGTAGTTGATGGTGCATATATGGAATATGCAAAATATAAAGACTCTAACAAAGCTATTGAGCCAAAAGAATTAATAGAAAAGTTTGAAAATGTATTGTATTTAGGGACTTTCTCAAAAGCTTATGGTCTTGGCGGTATGCGTGTTGGATACGGTCTTGGACGTGCTGATATAATTAAGCAGTTATATAAACTTCGTCCACCATTTAATATTACAACACTTTCACTTGAAGCAGCTTCTGTGGCACTAGAAGATGAAGAGTTTGTAAAAAATAGTATTGAAATGAATTTTAACGAGATGAAACGGTATGAAAATTTCGCAAATGAACAAAAAATAGATATAATTGAAAGCTATACAAACTTTATAACTTTATGTTTCGTAAATCCGAGAAATTCTACTGATATTGCAGATGCACTTCTTAAGCGTGGAATGATAGTTAGAGATTTAAGTGGGTATGGGATGAATGCTATCAGGGTTACTGTTGGTAAACCTGAACAAAATAGCAGATTTTTTGAGTTACTTTTAGAATATTTATAATGGGAATTTAATGGATTTTAAGGCACTTTTTTCACAGTTAGTTGTTTTATACGCAAAGTTAACAAAAGAGCAGAAAATAATCATAGCAGCAGCTATCGTCGGGATAGTTGGATTTTTAATTTTTTTAGTTGTATACACTTCGAAAACTACAAAAGATAATAAATATGAAGTACTTTTTGACAAGTTAAGCTCTTCTGATGCTGCCAAAGTTATTGAGCAGTTGGAAAAAGATAATGTCCCTTATAAGTTAGAAGACAGAAATGTTATTAAAGTTCCTAAAGAGTATGTGTACAAACAAAGAATCTCAATTGCATCTTTGGGAATTCCTAAAGATAACGGCGTAGGATTTGAGTTATTTAACGAGCAAGAGTTCGGTGCTACTAGTTTTGACCAAAATGTAAAATATATGCGTGCTCTAGAGGGTGAGCTCTCTCGTACTATTGAAGCGCTGGCTCCTATTGAGAGTGCCTCAGTTTCTTTAGCCCTTCCAAAAGATTCTCTTTTTATTCAAAAACAGATAGACCCTACGGCATCTATTATGGTAAATATTGTAGAAGACAGAAGACTTTCACCTAAACAGATTCGCGGTATAAAAAATCTTGTTGCATCGGCAGTTCCTAAATTAACAAGTGAAAATGTTATGCTTGTAGATAGTGATGGCGAGACTTTGGGTGATGAAGATGAAATGGCTCAGATGAGTGAGTTATCTCAAGTTCAACAAAGATTTAAAAATAAAGAAGAGAAGAAAAAGCAGAAAAAAATTATTGAAGTAATTTCACCTTTTGTAGGTGGTGAACAAAAAGTTCGTGCGCAAGTTACTATAGAGTTTGATTTTTCAATTAAAAACTCAACTAGTGAAACATTTGATCCTGAAAACGTAGTAAGAAGTGAACAGGTCAGTGAAGAATCACGTGAAGGTTCAACTCCGCCAGAGGTTGGAGGAGTTCCGGGTACAGTTAGTAATATAGGTCCGGTTGAGGGTCTTAAAAGTAACCAAATTACAGAAAAATACTCTAAAAATACAGGTACGACAAACTATGAAGTAGGTAAAACTGTTTCAACGATTAAAAGTCAGTTTGCTAGGGTTAAACGTATAACGGCTGCAGTTTTAGTAGACGGTAGATACAAAAACAAGCTTGATGAAAACGGAAATATGACTAGTGATAAAGAGTATGAACGACTATCGCAAGCTGATTTGGATGCTCTGTCATCTTTAGTTGCACGCTCAATAGGTATAGATGAAAACAGAGGTGATGTTATAACGGTTCAAAACCTTCAATTTAAACGCTCTAAAGGTATTATTGAAGTTGATGAAGTTAGTAAAATTATGCAATTTTCACAAACTTATCTGGCACCGTTCTCTGGACTGTTTAAATATATATTTGTGCTTATATTACTACTTATCCTTTACAAAAAAGCTATATCTCCATTTGCTGAGCGTATGCTTGAGGTTACAAAAGACGAAGAAGAGTTAGAGCGTCCAAATCTTGAAATCGATGATGATGAAGAGGAAGACTTAGTTGAAAAAGTTCAACAAATGCGTAAAAAAGTTGAAGATCAGCTTGGGGTTGGAGAAAACTTTAATGAGGATGAACTTAAATATGATGTACTTCTTGAAAAAGTTAAGACAATGGCTGAAGATGAACCAGAAGCTATCGCGATGTTACTACAGACTCTGTTAAGCGAAGAACAGGCAATGTCTGATATGAAAGATAAAGGCTAATTTATGAATTTAAATCAGGTGCAACAGGCTCAATTTGATGAGATGAGTATGGGAGAAAAGATCGCTATACTTTTATTGCAGCTTGGTGAAGAGATAACTTCTACACTTTTTACGAATATGAACGTTGACAGCATAACTGAAGTGTCAAAGTTTATAGCTAAAGATAAAACTGTTGATCGTGGAGTTGCAACGGCTATACTTGAAGAGTTTTATGCGATCTTCCAGTCTGGTCAGTATCTGACAAGTGGTGGTTTAGAATATGCAAGAGAGTTATTATATAGAACACTAGGTCCTGAAGAAGCTAAGAAAGTACTTGAAAAACTTTCAAAGTCTATGCAGGAATCTCAGAACTTTTCATATCTTTCAAAAATTAAGCCGCAACAGCTTTCAGACTTTATTATTAATGAGCACCCGCAGACTATTGCACTTATTTTAGCTCATATGGATTCAACCGAAGCTGCAGATACATTAAGTTTCTTCCCTGATGAATTAAGAAGTGAAGTATCTATGAGAATGGCAAAACTAGGTGATATCTCTCCATCTGTTATTAAAAGAGTTTCAGCGGTGCTTGAATCTAAACTTGAATCTCTAGCCTCATATAAAGTTGAGGTTGGTGGACCGCGTGCAGTTGCCGATATCTTCAACCGTCTTGGTGCTAAGAGTTCCAAAGCTACTCTATCTCAAATTGAGCAGCAAGATGAAGAACTTGCAACTATCATTAAAGAGATGATGTTTACGTTTGAAGACATCTCTACTCTTGATAGGACAGCTATTACGGAAATACTTAAAGCAATCGATAAGAAAGAGCTTATGCTTGCTCTTAAATCAGCTCCTGAAGAGCTTAAAGAGAAATTTATGTCTGCGATGAGTGAGCGTGCACAAGAGGCATTCTTAGAAGAGATGCAGTTCCTTGGTGCAGTTAAAATGAAAGATGTTGAGGGTGCTCAGCGTAAAATCGTTGAAACTGTTAATGGACTTGCCGAAGCTGGAACTATTCAGATGGGTAGCAACGAAGAGATGGTGGAGTAGAACTTGGCTAAGGTTATTGCTGAAGATAAATTATCTAAACATACTATGGATAAATACAAATTTAAAGTATTTTCTATGAATGCAGGCAACGCTGATGAAGATAGTGTGCAAACATCAGAAAACCAGAGTGTACAGAGAGAAAGTGTTCATGTAGAAGGTTCACATGTCCAAGAGTTGAATGAAGTTGATTCATCTGCATTAAGCACTGGCTCAAAAGACTCATTAATAGAGTCTTTAATGAAAAAAACCGATGAGATGAGTTCGAACTTTATCAAGCTGCAAATGAAGCTTGAAACAATGAGTGACGAACATAAGCTCGAACTTGAAAAAGTAAAAGATGAAGCATTTCAAAAAGGTGTAGAAACTGGACTTGAGCAAGCTAAAGGTAATTTGGATAAAAGTTATGAAGAGGGCTTAAGCCATTTCACATCATCTGTAGAAAAACTAGAAAACAGTGCTAAAGAGTTTGAAATAGCACTAGAAGGGATAAAAGGATCTTTAATTGAAGCGGCTTGCGATATAGCAAAAGAGGTAATATCTATTGAGTTATCTGAAAATTCAAATGAGATTGCTAAAGTTTTATCAGAGGAGCTACTAAAAGAACTTCAAAGTGCATCAAAAGTAAAACTAAAAGTAAATCCTAAAAATCATGGAGCGATCTCTCAAGCACTAAGTTCGATGCAACATGTAGAGATCCTCTCAGATAATGCTGTTAGTGAAGGCGGCGTTATAGTACTGAGCGATGCCGGAAATATTGATGCTCAAATTAAAAAAAGATTTGAGAGAGTTAAGCGTGCTGCTTTAAGCGAGTAAGAAGTATATGGATATAAAATCAAAAAATATTAAAGAATTAGAATCTATTTGTAGTGATATAAGAGAAAAAATTTTAGAAGTAGTAAGTAAAAACGGCGGGCATCTAAGTTCAACACTAGGTGCAACAGAGCTAATTGTAGCTATGCACAAGGTGTTTGACAGCAAAAAAGACCCTTTTATATTTGATGTATCTCACCAATCGTATGCACATAAATTAGTTACTGGCAGATGGGATGAGTTTGATTCTCTTAGAAAATTCGGTGGACTTAGCGGATACACTAAGCCAAGTGAGAGTGATGATGATTATTTTGTCGCAGGTCACAGTTCAACTTCAATCTCTTTAGGTGTAGGAGCTGCAAAAGCAATTGCTCTAAAAGGTGAACAGGAAAAACGTATACCTGTTGTAATGATCGGTGATGGTTCAATGACTGCAGGCATGGTTTATGAAGCATTAAATGAGCTTGGTGATAGAAAATATCCTATGGTTATAATACTTAACGATAATGAGATGAGTATTGCAAAACCTATTGGTGCACTTAGTCGTATGCTTTCATCTGCGATGGCAAGTCCTTTTTATCAAAGATTTAAAAAAAATACTGAGAGTTTTGTAGATAATTTTGGTGATAGTGCTCACTACATTGCAAGAAGAATGGAGGAGTCACTAAAGCTAATAACTCCGGGTATTATGTTTGAAGAGATGGGAATTGATTATATCGGTCCGATAGACGGGCATGATCTAAAGTCGCTTATAGAGACATTTGAGTTGGCAAAAAAACTAGGCAAACCTGTTATTGTTCATGCTCAAACTCTAAAGGGTAAGGGTTATGAGATAGCTGAGGGTAAAGAGGAGAAATGGCATGGTGTTGGTCCATTTGATATAGAAAATGGAGCCTCGTCAAAAAAGTCATCTTCAAAATCAGCAACTCAGATATATACAGAAGCACTTATGCACTTGGCAAAACGTAATGAAAAAATAGTTGGTGCAACTGCAGCTATGCCAAGCGGAACAGGTCTAAGTGAGCTGATGGAGACATACCCTGATAGATTTTGGGATGTGGCAATTGCTGAGCAACATGCTGTTACATCTATGGCAGCACTTGCAAAAGAAGGGTATAAGCCTTTTTGTACGATCTACTCTACATTCTTACAGCGTGGATACGATCAGGTTATACACGATACATGTCTTTTAGATCTTCCTGTTGTATTTGCATTAGATCGTGCAGGTATTGTAGGGGAGGATGGTGAAACTCACCAGGGTGTATTTGATATATCGTTTTTACGTGCAATTCCAAACATGACTCTATTTGCACCAAGAGATGAGAAAAGTTTTCATCAGGCTATGGCTTTTGCATCAGAGTATGAACATCCGTGTTCACTGCGTTATCCTAGAGGTTCATTTACAGAGACAGATCTGCCTGAGTCTGAAGAGTTTGAATTAGGAAAATCTCAGCTTTTAAGATCATCTAAAGGCGAAAAGCTCTTTATTGGTTACGGTGCGGGTGTTAACCGTGCATATGAAACAGCCCAGCTGATGGATGAAGATGTAAGTATTTTAGATTTGCGTTTTGTTAAACCGCTTGATTGTGAGATGTTAAAAGATCTAAGCACTAAACATAAAAAGTGGTATGTATTCTCAGACTCTTCTAAAGCAGGTGGTGTAGGTTCTGCTATTTTAGAGTTTTTATCAGATGAGAAAATTACAGATATTATTTTAGAGAGCTTCGAATATGGGGATAAATTTATAACACACGGAAATACGAAACTTGTTGAAGAGTCTTTAGGACTTTTACCTGAACAACTAGCTAAAAAAATTCAAGGTTAATTTAAAATAATTACCCCTGCAAACCTTCCGGTTTGCCCCTCACGTCTATATGAGTAATACTCTTTTTCATCACATGAACTACATTTTTTTGTAAGTTCAATATTTTGATCTTTAATGCCACATTCGTGCAGTTGATTTAAAATTATTTTATTTACATCAAGGTAAAACTTTTCATCTATTCTTTCAATAGCGTAGCTTAGGTTTAGATCTTTAGCTTCTTGATCTATCTCATCTCCAACCTCATAACAGTTTGTGCATATACTCGCACCAATACTAACTTTTATGTTTTTAATATCTGAATTAAAGTCAGACACAAAACTATCAAGGACATTTTTAACAATATTTTTAAATGCACCCTGACGTCCTGCATGTGCAACTGCTATAACTCCTTTTATCTCATCAAAAAAAAGTACAGGTGTACAGTCAGCTACCATGACCATTAAAGGTGTGTGTTTTTTGTTAGTTATAAGCGCATCACAAGTGGGAGGGTTTTCAAAGTTATCTTTTTCATCTATAATATGGACAATATCGGAATGGATTTGTTTCATATGAACAAGCTTCTCAAGATCGTAGGAGTGTTTTAAAGAAAGTATTTGATGGTTATTTATAACCTTCAATTCATCATCACCTACATGAAAAGCCAAGTTGCCATCCTCTTTGGATGTGAAAAAAAATTTACTCTGATATAATGACATAAGCAATTGTATCTAAAAAGGGTTTGTTTTGAGTAAATTAAGTCTTTATCCGCCTACACTACACGGTACAACCATAGAAGACAAACGTCAAGAGATTTTAGAATATTTTCACAATACTTATGATCTATTTGAGATGATGTTTGAAATTTTAAAAGACGATATCGTATTTTATAAAAAGAGTGAGCCCACACGTCATCCTATGATCTTTTACTTTGGCCATACTGCAGTATTCTATATTAACAAACTTATAAATATGAATATAATAGATAAAAGGATCAACGAGAATTTTGAATCGATATTTGCAGTTGGTGTGGATGAGATGGAGTGGGATGACCTGGACCCATCAAGATACAAGTGGCCTGAAGTTTCACAGGTAAGAGAGTATAGAAACAAAGTAAGAGAACGTGTTGATAAACTTATAAAAGAGATAGACTTTACTTTACCTATTACGTGGGATAGTGATATGTGGATAGTTCTGATGGCAATTGAGCATGAACGCATACATATTGAAACTTCAAGTGTACTACACCGTCAAATGCCCTTAGAATTTATAAAAGAGATTCCTGAGTTCAAAACTTGGGATGATATGAATTCAGTTGTTTATAATTCACTTGTAAAGATTCCTAAAACTCATGTAAAACTTGGAAAAGAGTATGATGATAAATATTACGGCTGGGATAATGAGTATGGAATATATGAAGAAGAAGTAGAAGAGTTTAGCACATCAAAATATCTGGTTTCAAATGCAGAGTTTATGGAATTTGTAAAAGAGGGTGGATATGAGAAAAAAGAGTATTGGTGCGATGAAGGTAAGGAGTTTTTAAAAAAAACAAATGCCAAACATCCGCCCTTTTGGATCAAAGAAGATAAAGGTTATAGTTTTAGAGCATTAACTAAAAAAATAAGGATGCCGCTATCTTGGCCTGTTGAGGTAAACAACCTTGAAGCCATGGCATTTTGCAGATACAAATCAAAAAAAGATGCAAAAGATTATACGCTTCCTAGTGAAGCAGAGTATGAAGCGATATGTAAATATGTAGGTGTTGAAGATATTCAAAGTGAATTTTATGCTAACCATAACTTTGACATGATAGGAAGTGTATCTGTAAATATAAATGAGTATTTTAGCGCTGATCAAAATAGTCTTTACGATGTTGTAGGGAATGTTTGGCAGCATTCACGAACACCGATTCGTCCATTTGAAGGCTTCCGTGTTCATGAAGCATATGATGACTTTACAACACCTACTTACGATGAAAAACACGCACTTATACTTGGATCTTCATGGGCAAGCAGCGGAAACTTGATAATGAAGCATTCACGCTATGCTTTTAGACGTCATTTTTATCAACATGCCGGTTTTAGATATGTCCAGACAAATATGAAAAACGATAAAAACACGCAAGCCGATATGATGGATGATATAAAGAAGAACTATAAACTACAATTTGAAAGTGAGTTTTACAATAAAATTATCCCAGAGTTATTGAAATATATTGATAAAAGATCTAAGGCTTTAGATTTAGCTTGTGGGTGCGGCATGGTAAGTCTTGAACTCTCAAGTGAGTTTGAAAAAGTTGAAGGGATTGAGTTTTCTGCCAGATTTATAAAAGAAGCTATAGAGATAAAAAACAATTCTAAAAACGGGTATAAAAATGTTGAATTCTGGCAGGGTGATATAAAAAATCTAAAACCAAATTTTAAAGATTACGACTTTGTTTTTTTGAGTAACTTAAAAGAGAAAAAAGTTGATGTAGATAGCTTTTTAAAATATGCTTATACAAGGATGAATGAGTCTTCTGTATTTGTTTTATTAGATTTTGAAAACTGCTATGATAGTAATATAAAAGATAAGTTTTCACTTTTGGATAAAAAAGAGATAGAAGGATATCAACTAAGTGTTTGGAGAAAAAGTTGAGTTACAGTTTTGAAAGTTCTGCATGTAGAAAAGATACAAATGCAGAAAAATACAAGTTAAGAGAAAAGCTTTTTGGAACAGATGATATCGAGCCTGTTTGGGTTGCAGATATGGACATTGACACACCAGATTTTGTTGTAGATGCTATTAAAAAAAGGCTTGAACATCCTGTCTTTGGCTATGAAGAAGTTCCAGACAGCGCATATGAAGCTCAGATAGATTGGCTTTATAGACATCACGGTGTAAAGTTTGAAGTTGAAGATTTTTTTTATTCCCATTCGGTTGTTGCTTCTATGCATGCAGCCATACAGGCTTTTAGTGAAGTTGGGGATAATATAATAGTTCAAACACCGGTGTATCCGCCGTTTTTTAAATCAGTAACAAAACTTGATAGAAAAGTATTGTTAAATCCATTAAAAAAACTTAATAATGGGAGTTATACTTTTGATTTAGATGATCTAAAATCAAAAATAGATGATAAAACAAAGATGATCTTACTTTGTTCACCTCATAACCCGGTAGGGCATGTTTGGAGAAAAGATGAGTTAGAGGAACTTTTAGATATATGTATACAACATAATATTGTTGTTTTTGCAGACGAGATACATTCTGATCTTGTATATAAACCAAACAAACATATTCCTTTTGCATCTTTGAGTGATAAAGCAAGAGATATAACGGTAAGTACATACGGCGTCGGCAAGACTTTTAATATGGCAGGTTTTTCAATAAGCACAGTGGTAATCACTAATAAGAAACTAAGAGAAAAATTCCAAGAAGTCCATAAAAAAATTCACTTTGCAGAGGGAACTACACTCTCACACGTAGCTTTTGAAGCTGCATATAAACATGGTGATCTTTGGCTTAGCGAATTACAAGAACATCTATATAAAAACTATACTATGTTAAAAGAGCTTTGTGACAAGTATCCAAGTCTAATAAAATTAACTCCTATTGAAGCTACATATTTAGCATGGTTAGATTGCAAAAATAT
Organism: Sulfurimonas sp.; assembly: GCF_041583195.1. Taxonomy (NCBI): domain Bacteria; kingdom Pseudomonadati; phylum Campylobacterota; class Epsilonproteobacteria; order Campylobacterales; family Sulfurimonadaceae; genus Sulfurimonas; species Sulfurimonas sp. The sequence continues at coordinate 74,454 of NZ_JBFHGL010000011.1, read as the reverse complement.
TAGTAAAAGTGATAAAGAGATAAGGGAGTTTTTTATAAATGAAGCAAAATTAGGACTAAATTCTGGAATTAGCTTCGGCAGGGCAGGAAGTGGATTTATGCGCTTGAATTTTGGTGTATCATCTGCTAAAATGTCGAAGATTATTTCACAATTGGAAACTGCATTTAGAAACAGGGGAAAAAATGGTTAAAAATATTGACTGGGGAGAGTTTAAAGCATTCCGCGCAACAAATTTAAAAGAACAAGATAATTTTATGACGCTGCTGGACTTTCTAAAAAGCTACTATAATCTTTTTAGTGTATATGATATTTTCGATACGCTAAATAATGATGAAACGTCAAAAATGATGTTGGATAAAAGAAATATCACTACTGCGGAAGAATTAGAACCTTACCTTTTTAAAGCGATACATTGAGTCTGGAAAAGATTGAAAGCTTTATAGATAAGCATCATGTACTAAGTTTAGCAACAAGTGTTGAGAGTGAACTTAGTGTATGCAATCTTTTTTATGCCTACGATAAAGACGATATATGCTTTATCGTTGCAAGCAGCGATGATACCACACATATAAATCATATACTAAAAAACTCTTTTGTAGCAGGAACTATTGTACTTGAGACAAAAACGGTTGGAAAGATACAAGGGTTACAGTTTAGAGGAAGTTTTACTTCTTTAGAAGATCAAAGATTAAAAAAACTATACTTTAAAACATTTCCGTATGCACTGGCAATGAATCCTAAGTTATGGCAGATTAAAGTTGATTATTTTAAATTCACCGATAATAATTTAGGGTTTGGAAAAAAACTTATATGGGAGAGAGACTAAGAACTCTTAGGCGGTTTTTTCTCTACAAACTGTGTGCAGTCGATTCCTGAACTTTGGAAAACAACCATAGATGGAATTTGCCCAGATCGAAAACCGTAGGCTCTACATCCGTGAGGTTTTCCCGACTGCCAAGTAACAAAATAGTGTATACATCTTCTACAATTTATTCTTTTCATAAACGGAATTTTATCATATTTAGATACAATATTTTTAGTAAATGAAAGAGAGATGATTAGATGGATAAAATACTAGTAATGCTTCAACTTCAGAATCAACTTAACGATTCTACAAACGGTGAGGACTGGACAAAAGGACTTACTAAAAACAACAAAGTGATCAACTGGAAAAGATGTATCTATATGGAATGTGCTGAGATGATCGACAGTTTTTCTTGGAAACACTGGAAAAATATAGATGCCGATCCTGATTGGGATAACTTACAGATTGAAGTGGTTGATGTTTGGCACTTTATTATCTCACTTGCTATAGAAAATTATGTAACTAATATGCGTGGCGGTGTAGAAGATCTAGGTATAGATATATCTAATATGCCAAGTTTTGAAAAGATCGATGTTAGTAATGACAAGTTCGCGTCTCAAGATGAAGTTATAGAAAAAGTTGAGACTATTATGTCAATAGTTCTTTCTAAATCAGAATTAGATTTAGAAGCATTAATTTCTGAGTTTTTTGAGCTTGTTATTATGAGTGGATTAGATCTAAATACACTTTACAGATTATATGTAGGTAAAAATATTCTAAATCAGTTCCGTCAAGACAATGGTTATAAAGAGGGTTCATACATTAAAGTATGGAACGGTGATGAAGATAATGTTGTTATGAAAAGAATCTGGGAAGATAACAGTGATATTAAGCCTGATGCACTTTATATAGAGCTAACAAAAACATATATATCTATTAATAATTAATGTAAAAACAAGGTATTTCTTTGGAGAACAATTTAATTGAAGTTAAAAATTTATCTTTTGGATATTCAAAAGATAAACTGCTTTTTGACAATTTGTCATTTACACTTCAAAAGGGTCAAATTAAGGCTATTGTAGGACAAAGCGGTGCAGGAAAGAGTACACTTTTTGAACTTATTTTAGGTAATCTAAAACCAATAGAAGGTTCTATTGGTTGTGTAAGAGTAAGTGAGGTTTTTCAAGATCCATACAGCTCATTTCATCCAAGTTACACCATTTTAAATCAGATAGAAGATGTGGCTTCAACAGATGAGTTGAAAACACATTTGGATGTATTAAACCTAGACTATGAACTACTTTTAAAACTTCCACATGAACTCTCAGGTGGGCAACTTCAGCGTGCTTCAATTTTAAGAGCTATTTTGATGAAACCTGAAGTTTTATTGCTTGATGAGCCTACAAGTGCACTTGATAATGTTATACAGTTAGAAGTGATGCATTCTTTAATTAAAAAACTCGATGATATTGGTATGTTACTAATAACTCATGATCTTGAGCTTGCCAAATGGTGTGCAGATGAAATTATACAGATATGAAAAGGATAAATAAAATATGAAATATTTAATAGCAATACTAATGTTAGTGAGCCATCTTTTTGCAGTTGTGTCTATAAAGCCGGTCGAAATAGGAGAAAACCCTGGAGTTTCAGGTGGTATTGAAGCAGGTTTACAAACAAAAAGAGGAAATACACGCAAAGATGCATATAAAGGCTCTATAAGAGTTGTATATGATACAAATGCTAGTTATGTAACATGGGCTCAAATATCAGGAGAGTATGGCGAAGCAAACGATGTTGAAGATACAAACAATATTTACGCACATGTTAGATATATACATAAACTGACTGAAGAGGTTATCAGATATGAATTGTTTGCACAAACTCAAGAAGATAAGTTTAAAGCTATAAGTCACAGAAGACTTGCTGGTGCAGGATTAAGGTTTAAAATTTTTAATACACCTATTGGTGGAAAAGGTTATTATGGTTTAGGTGCATTTTATGAGAATATAAAATATGTAAATCCTACATTAGATCCTGATGAAGAGAATGTAAGGTTAAATAGTTATTTAGCTTATTCAGTTGACTTTTCAAATAAATCATCTTTGGCATATACTCTTTACTATCAGCCAAGTACGGAAAAGTTTAGTGATTACGTTATGACAAACCAATTAGAACTTATATTGCAAATATATGAAGAATTATATTTAAAGTTTAGTGCTACTTATGATTATGATGCTTATCCGCCACACGGCGTAGATGAAAAGTATGACTTCTCACAGTCTACAACTTTTTTATATAAGTTCTAGACTTTAAAAAAATACTTTACTAAGTAAAAACCGCTTCCTGCCATAATAATAGTTCCAAAAGCGTTAGCACTGATATTTAGAAGTGCTAATGCTATATAACCGCCCTCAAGAAGAAAAAAACTCTCAATTGCAAAAGTCGAGTATGTTGTAAGTGCTCCAAGGATACCTGTAGATATAAATGATTTTACATGTAGTGAAAAAAGTGTAGTGTACATAAAGTAGGCTATAACAACACCCATAATAAAGCTGCCGATCAGATTAACACCAAGTGTACCAAAAGGTAGATCGTGTGGAACTTTATGCGATATAAGACCGTTTAAATAAGCTCTTAAAACAGCCCCGATAAAACCACCACTACCTATGGCTAGGATTGTTTGCCAGCTCATTATCATACACCTTTTGCATTTTTTCTCTTAAGTTTTTTAGCCAATCTTGGTTTGTTTTATCAGCTATAAATGAGTCCATATAGATCAGTTTAATACGACCCGGTTTATAGTAGTAGTTTTTTATATTGTAATACTTTGCACTCTGCATTATAACTACCGGTTGAACTTTTAATTTGTATTTATCGGCGATCATTTTTGCACCCATTTTAAATGGTAGCATTTTTCCCTTTGTACTTCTTGTGCCTTCAGGAAACATAGTTATTGTTTTTCCCATATCCAAACGTTTTTTTACGTCACGAACAAGTTTTACAAGTGATGTTTTGCTCTCACGCTCAACCGGGATGTCGTTTGGAAGTTTTAGTGCAAGTCCGAAAAAAGGTATATCAAATAACTCTTTTTTGGCAACCCATGCAAGATCTTTTTTTGTACTTGTCTCCATAATAGCAATATCAATATCACTTTGATGGTTAAGGAGTATCATATTTGCTTCAGGATCTTCCGTGCCTTCGATCTCCACACAAAAAAAAGTGCTTAGTCTTATGATCCATGCAGATATTTTAGGGGCCATAGGCTGAGGAACAATATGAAAAATAAGTATAAGTATAGTAAGTGAGACAAATATTATGATTGTAGCTATCAACCAACTAATATTGGCAAATATTTTCATCTTTAACCCATCCTATTTTATTGTTTTTTAGTTTTACTTTTACAAAACCTTTCGTATCGCCCTCTTTTTGAAGGTATATAAGCTCTTGAGTAGTCTCAAAAATAGTCCCGTTACTAACAGGCAGAAGATATATATTTGTTCCTTTTTCTATACATAGATTTTTTGAAGGAACTGTAATGTATGCAATATATGCGATAGGAAAAATTATGATGATTGAATATATATATTTTCTTCTCCACAGAATAAGTAATAATAAAACTAAAGTAACCGAGATAGCAATAATTAGTTTCACTCTTTCCTTTGACTGATCTTTTGGTTTAAGATCTGTCTGTGTTGTTACTTTATCATCATCTACAATTATAGGAATGCTTATATTGTTGAATCTATTCTGTTCTAGATTAAAGTATGAAAATTTGAAATTTTCAAGTTTTTTATCTACCACTACAAAGTAAGTTATTCTTGAATCCTGAATAGATTCTGTAATAGACTCGATGCCCTGTTTAAACACATTTTTAAAGTTCATGTTAGCTATGTCACATCTTGATGCTTCAGCTACAAATACAATTATATTATGTGTATTGTCAAAGCTTGTTGTCCTATACTCAATTACTCCGAAATAATCAGCAATTATATTTGAGAAATTGTTTCTAGGATTTAAAGATATAACGTTTAGTTTTTTACCTTCTAAAACAGTTTTATCATACTTGTTATTTGGATTTGGCTCTATATAGGCTTCAATGTCCGGAAGTTTTGCCCATTTTTGAGTAGCTAAAAAATAAAAAGTATCATAAAAATATTTTCCGTTTTCTTCTCTGTATGGAATAGTATTTAGTGCTTTAAGACCGCTTTGGTTTGAGAAGTTGTATTTAATTTGTTCATAGTCTTGAGTGATAGAGAGTGTGCGTATAGTTACTGGAAAAATTTCCCCTTTTACTATACGCTGAGGAGTCTCTTCATAGTTAGTATATAGTACTTTAACTGAATTTTCTACAGAGCTATTTGATTCTAGAGAACTGTTTATATCATCTTCGGCAAATAGTGTCAGTACAAATAATACAGTTAAAAGAAAATGGCGCATTATGCTTTTAAAAACCCTTCAAGCATTTTAACACCGTCATCACTTCCAAGTATTGCTTCCATAGCACGTTCTGGGTGTGGCATTAGTCCAAATACATTTTTTTCTTTGTTGCATACACCTGCGATTGAATCAACAGAACCATTAGGATTTAACTCGTTTCCATTTTCATCACAGTAAGTTACAAGAATCTGGTTATTTGCTTTTAACTCTTTTAGACCATCTTCGTCAATATAGTAGTTTCCGTCATGGTGTGCGATAGGAATATTTACAACATCACCGTTATTTAACTCTTTTAAAAAGTCATTGTCGTTATTTTGTACTTTTAAATGGTGGTGTTTAGATATAAAATGAAGGTGTTCATTTCTTTTTAATGCACCTGGTAATAAACCTGCTTCTGTTAAAACTTGAAAACCGTTACAAATACCTAAAACTTTTCCACCATTAGCTGCATATTTACCTACAGCTTTCATAACAGGTGAAAATTTTGCAATAGCACCACTTCTAAGATAATCTCCATATGAAAAACCACCAGCTACTACAAGAAGATCAGTATCAGAAGAAACTTCTTCAGATTTATGCCATAGAATTTCAGTAGAACATCCAAGTTTTTCAAATGCATGTTGCGTATCATATTCACAGTTAGTTCCTGGGAATTGAAGTATCGTTACTTTCATTTTACTTTACCAGCTCTATCTCATAATCTTCAATAACAGTATTGGCTAAAAGATCTTCACACATTTGAGTTACTTCTTCTCTTGCTTTAGCTTCATCAGTGTGTGATAGTTGCATAACTATTTGTTTTCCAACTCTTACATCTTCTACACCGCTGAAATGAAGAGAATCAAGTGCGTGATGTACAGCTTTACCTTGAGAATCGAGTACACCTGCTTTAAGAGATACGTTTACTATTGCTTTCATATTTTATTTATTCCTATTTATTTAATATTCTTTGAAGAACTTGTTCATAAGCTACTTTTAGCCCACCTAAACCTTGACGGAATCTATCTTTATCCATCTTCTCACCACTTTCCATATCCCAGAAACGACAGTTGTCAGGAGAGATCTCATCAACTAAGATGATGTTTCCGTCTTTGTCTTTTCCAAATTCAAGTTTAAAGTCAACTAGATTAAGACCTTTTTCTGCAAAGTACGGGCGTAAAATATCGTTAACTTGTCTTGCCATACGGCGAAGTTTGTCAAGTTCATCCTGATAATCAACTAAACCTAAGATCAATGCATGTTGATCGTTTAGTTTAGGATCGCCAAGTGCATCGCTTTTATAGTCAAATTCAACTAGAGTAAAAGGTAAAACAGTACCGTCTTCAATACCAAGTGTACGAGTTAAGCTACCTGTTGCGATATTACGTACAATTACTTCAATTAGAATTACATCAACTTTCTTGTGAAGCATATGGTTATCGTCTAACATCTCTACAAAGTGAGTTTGAATTCCATTTTGCTCTAAAAGTTTAAACAGCTCAGTTGATATTTTATTGTTGAGTGCGCCTTTACCAGCCTCACTTGATTTTTTCTCACCGTTAAATGCAGTCAAGTCATCTTTGAATTCTGAAATTACTAGGTTTTCATCGTCAGTTAAAAATAACTTTTTTGCTTTACCTTCATAAAGAAGTTCTCTTTTTTCCATTTTTTTGTTTTATCCTTTCTTTTATTTTTTCATAATTATTAGAGCTTTAATAATATCAACGCCCTCTTTTAGTTGTAGATCATTATTTAGCATCTTTTCTGTGATAATCTCTTTGTTGTCTTCTAGGTCTTCTTCTACCGCTTCTTTTTCTTTAGCATCTACTCCGTCAACTTTTTTAAGCTCCTCTTTTAGGTGTTTTTTAAGATCGGCTTCTTTGATTGAAAAACCGTTTTCATTTGTTTTTATACTTCCTGATACAACTTCAATGTCAGGTGTTACACCAACAGCTTGAATAGTACGCCCGCTTGGAAGATAGTATCTTGCAATAGTAAGTTTGATAGCTTCATCTTCTGTAATCGGCAGTACAACCTGTACACTCCCTTTACCAAAAGTTTTCTCACCAACTACTACACCGCGTTTGTGATCTTGAATAGCACCGCTTACAATTTCAGATGCACTTGCACTTCCGCCGTTTACTAAAACAACTAAAGGTACATCCGTAATAGTTGCACTTGAACTGGCATTGTAAACTTGTTTGTCAGAATCTTTGCGACCCCTTTGAGAAACCACAATACCATTATCTACAAAAAGATCAACAAGCCCAACAGCTTGGTCTAAAAGTCCACCAGGATTATTTCTAAGATCAAGTATGATCCCTTTAGTTTTACCTTGGTGTTGTTTAATAGCTTTCTCAACATCTTGTTGAACTTTTTTATCAAAGCTTGTAACACGAACATATAAAATTGTGTCATCTATTGTTTTTGTATATACAGACTGAATAGTTATATTTCCGCGAACTATATTTACTTCAATAGGTTTTGATTCACCCTCACGTACTATTGTTATATCTATCGGATCGCCAATCTTTCCACGCATAATAGATACAGCTTCATCAATAGTCATATTAAGAGTTGATTCTTCATTTATTTTTAAAATGATATCACCGGCTTTAAGACCGGCTTTATCTGCAGGTGTACCTTCTAGAGGCGCTATAACTGTTAAAGCACCATCACGTATACCTACAGTGATTCCAAGTCCGCCGAACTCACCATCTGTTTGAACTTTAAGACGTTTATAGTCTTTTGCAACAAGATAGTTTGAGTGGGCATCCAAATTTTGCATCATACCGGCTAACGCTTTGTCCATCAGCTCTTCGATACTTACATCATCCACATTGTACTGTTCAACAATAGAGATAACTTTTGTAAACTTTGCTAGAGCTTCAAGTCTAGAGGCCTCTTTTGCTACATCACCTTGCTTAGAATCTGCAAAAAGAGTAGTGGAAAACATCATAAGAAATGCTACTGCTACACTTATAAAACCAATTGTTATAAACTTTTTGTTTTTCATTGGGAATCCATTTTAAATTTAGAATGCTTATTATAGTAAAAAGATGTTTAAATAACAATAACTGGTTTAACCGATATGATATAATTTCTCAAAATTATATAAAGAAGAAGTATGATTAGATCAGTTATATTCGTATGTTTAGGAAATATATGCCGCTCCCCTTTAGCTGATGGAATTGCAAATAAATATTCATTAGACAAGGGCTTGAATTTAGTTGTAGATTCAGCAGGAACAGGTGATTGGCATGTAGGTGAAAACCCTTGTGAAAATTCAATTAAAGTTGCACACAAAAACGGTGTTGATATATCAAATTTAGTCTCAAGACAGGTAAAAAAAACAGATTTTGAAAAATACGATTTAGTAGTAGCTCTTGATGATAAAAATTTAAGTGATCTTAATGCACTTGGAGCCAAAAATTTGGTAAAGCTTGGTGATTACGGATATGATGGTGCAGATGTGCCTGATCCGTATTTCTTTAACGGCTTTGAAGGGTTTGATAAAGTTTATGATATGATACAAACTTGTGTAATCAATTTGATAGATGAAAATATAAAATAAGACTAAAGGGAATATTGTGGCTAATATTGCAAATAATGTAACTGAACTTATAGGAAATACGCCTCTTATTAAATTAAACACCCCTTCAAAGTTAAGTGGTGCTACAATACTTGGAAAGTGTGAATTTATGAACCCTACAAGTTCTGTAAAAGACAGACTTGGATTTAATATGATCAGACGTGCACAGGAAAAAGGTTTGATCAATGAAAACTCTACGATCATTGAGCCTACAAGTGGAAATACCGGTATTGCACTTGCAGCAAATTGTGCAGCACAAAATTTAAAACTTGTACTAACTATGCCTGAATCTATGAGTATTGAGCGACGTAATCTTCTAAAGGCACTTGGGTCTGAACTTGTTTTAACACCAGCTGCCAAGGGAATGAGCGGGGCAATTGAGAAAGCTAAGGAACTTGAGGCTTTAACAAACAACTCTATTATCCTTCAGCAGTTTGAAAACGATGCAAATGCAGAGATTCACACCCTTACTACAGCACCTGAGATTCTACGTGATACAGATGGAAATATAGACGCATTTGTAGCGGCAGTTGGAACTGGAGGTACACTTACAGGTACTGCTACAGTGTTAAAAAAAGAGATTCAAAATATTGCAATTTTCGCAGTTGAACCTACAGACTCACCAGTGCTTTCAGGTGGTGAAGGTGGTCCTCACAAAATTCAAGGAATTGGTGCAGGATTTATACCTAAAGTTTTAGATACATCTGTATACTCTGAAGTTATTCAAGTAACTAACGAAGATGCAATTAATACTGCCAAAATGCTGGCTAAAGAAGAAGGCTTACTTGTCGGTATTTCAGCAGGTGCAAATGTTTGGGCTACAATGCAGGTAGCATCACGTGAAGAGTTTAAAGGGAAAACTTTAGTAACTATACTTTGTGATACAGGTGAAAGATACTTAAGTACAGCACTTTTTAATGAAGAGTGAATTTTTAGAGACTATTAAAATTTTAGATGGAACTCCTTACCATCTAGAGTATCATCAAAAAAGATATGAAAGTGTATTGAAACACTTTGGCATCAATGAACATAAAACTCTGTCTGATTATATTAACGCTCCAAAAGACGGACTATACAGGTGCAGACTGGTATACACACCTCAAAATCTGGAAAAAATAGATATAGAATTTATAAAATATAATAAACGCAATATAAATACTTTAAAACTTGTATATGATGATCAGATAGATTACTCGCTAAAATCAACTGACAGAACAGAACTTAACCAATTGTTTGAAAAACGTCAAAATGCAGATGATGTTTTAATTGTAAAAAATGGGCTTTTAACAGATACTACAATAGCTAATATAGCTTTGTTTGACGGTGTTTGGAAAACCCCAAAAAAACCTCTTTTAAAAGGTACGACAAGAGAAAGACTTTTAGACAGCTCTAAGATTTTTGAAGCAGATATCAAATCTGAAGATCTTAAAGATTTTTCAAAAGTAGCACTCTTAAATGCAATGATAGATTTTGATATAATTGCAGATAAGAATATAAAGGATGTTTTTTGTTAGAAGATTTTATAAGTGAACCTGATTTTGCAAAGGTAATGAAAAAGAATATTCAAGATTTTATAATATATCTTTTTGAAAAAGATAGACATTTTGGAGTTCTTTGTAATATTAAAGACGTAGGCTTTTCTCCAGAACTACCTGAAGAGATCTTATCTCAGTTTCATGCAATGACTTTGTTTTATCTTGCCGCTTATACTTTTGAGAGTGCCAGAATAGAAGATGATATGCTTGTATTTGAAGCAGGTTTTGGAGCAGATAATTTTGGTTCAGTTGTTAGTGTTCCGCTACTTAGTATCGTTCAAATTATAATTGATGATCAACCGGTACTTATTAATTTGGCAAAATATCAAAAAGAAGAAAAAGTAGTTAAAAAAGAGGTTGACGATAAGGGGATTGAAAATTCTATGAATATATTTTTATCAAACCCTGATAATTCAAAATTTTTAAAATAAATTTTGCATCGTCTAAATCTCTTTGACGAGCGAATCTTACTTGGTAAGATTCAGCCGAAAAAGAAAAAGATTTGGACGGCTTATTCTTTAAATCAATTTAGATTTTACTTAGAGAAAGAAGATAACTTACAACGTTATCAACAAATGCATCGTGTTTTCTGTCTTTTGAATACGCTATGTAGAACTTACGCTCAATCTTATAGTTTTTAATTCTTGCACAAAATAATCTTTCAGCTTCAACATCGCCTCTTATTACGTGTCTACTCATAACAGATACAAGCGGACGCTCAGCATTTTTGTCAGAGTTTAAAATAGCTTCTTTTATAGCAGTAGGAGATTCCATAACACTTACTACGTTAAAGCTGTTACATTGAACACCAATCTCTTCAAAAACTTCAGCTGTTAGTCTTCTTGTATGTGATTGCTCATCACGGCATATCCAGTCAAAATCAAGCAGATCTTCAGCAGTCAATTGTTTTTTAATCGGTTGGTTTGAGAAAAATACTAGTTCGTCTTCGATCCACTCTCTATAGATAATATCATCTTTAAATACAGGTGATTCAATAAGAGCTAAATCAACTTTTTTATCTTCTAAAGCTTCTATAATGTTACAAGATTTATCAACATTCATATAAACTTCGTTGTCTATTCTCTTTTTAATCTCACCTAAATAGTTTGGTAGAACATAGTTACCGATTGCATTAGATGAACCTATTACAAAAGTGAATTCTTTATTAATAATACTTATAAGTTCTTTTTCACTGTTTTCTATTGCTTTTTCAAGCCTTTTCGCAATTCTGTAAAGGTCTTCACCTTCTTTGGTAAGTAATATACCGTTTTTCTTTCTTTGAACAATCTTTGTGTCTAAATAATCTTCAATAAACTTTATTTGTTGTGTAACAGCCGGTTGAGAGATTCCAAGTTTTGCCGAAGCCTTCGAAAAACTCTTTTCTTTTGTAACCATTAAAAATGTTTGCAGTTTAGCAAAATCTTTTAACATAATAATTCCTATAAGTTAAAGTAATGATGAAAGTATAACTCAAAATTATAATAAAAGCAACATCTCCATTATAATTTAGAATATTTTTGATATAATAAATAAAATTTAAAAGCTTTAGTGGGGAATATGGAAAAAATTTTCGCAAAACTAAATGATGAACAGAGTGATGCTGTAAAAAAAACAGAGGGTCCTGTACTTATTTTGGCAGGTGCAGGAAGTGGAAAAACAACAACGATCATCTCTAGATTATCTTATCTGATACAAGGTATTGGTATACCTGCTTCAAATACATTGACACTTACGTTTACGAATAAAGCTGCAAAAGAGATGCGTGAACGTGCGATAGATATGATTGAAGATATCTCTTATCCGCCACTGCTTTGTACATTCCATAAATTCGGTCTTTTATTTTTAAAGTTCAATATCCATTTAATGGGTAGAAAAAACAACTTTGTCGTGATCGATACGGATGATAAAAAAAGAATTTTAAAAAAGATAAACTCAGAGATTGCAACCCCATTAATTGCAAGTGAGATCTCAAGATATAAAAACTCACTTATGACACCTGATGATGCTTACAAACAAGCAGAATTTTATAATTACCAGCAAATCGCAAAAGTTTATGAAGAGTATGAAGCATATTTAAACGAAAATAACCTTGTAGACTTTGATGATCTTATAGCGCTTACTTACAAACTTTTGGATGAGCATCCAGAACTTGCAAAGAAGACAAGTGAAAAATACCAGTACATTATGGTAGATGAATATCAAGATACAAATGAACTTCAATTAAAACTTTTACAAAAGTTATGTTCTACTCACAACAATATATGTGTAGTGGGTGATGATGATCAAAGTATTTACGGTTGGCGTGGAGCTCACATAAGAAATATTATGGAGTTTCATAAAGACTTTGAAAATACAGAAGTTTTCAAGCTTCAAAACAACTACCGCTCACGTGAACCAATCTTAAAAGTTGCAAATGCTCTAATCGAGCATAACCGTTCACGTCTTGGAAAAGAGCTAAAGCCTACTCGCGGAAGCGGTGATGATGTAGTAGTATTAAACTCTCAAGATGAAACTGAAGAGGCGCGTAAAATTGCTACAAATATAACAAAGCTTATAGACTCTGGTGTAAGTGCAAAAGATATTGCCGTGCTTTATCGTGTAAACGTACTTTCTCGTTCAATTGAAGAGGGATTAAACCGTGCACGTATAAATTATAAATTAGTAGGCGGTCAGCGTTTCTATGACCGTGCAGAGGTAAAAGATCTAATCTCTTATATCCGTGTAGTTACAAATGTACATGATGACTTCTCTTTCAAAAGAATTATAAATAAACCTAAACGTGGTCTAGGTAAGGCGAGTGTAGATAAACTAGAATTAGCAGCCCACGAAGCAGAAAAGTCTATTTTCGCTTATATAAAAAGCTCTACTGCTGCAGAATTAGAAGCTCTTGTTAGAAAGAAAAATGCAAAAACTCTAAAACAATTTATAAAAGACATAGAGAGCGTGTCAAAAGTTGCTGAAGAATCTACTTATGATTTTATAGATACTTTAGAGGAGACTTTCAAGTTAAAAGATATATATAATGGTCAACCTGATGCAGAAGATAGAGTAAGAAATATGGATGAGTTTTATGCACTATTTCGTGACTTTATAAAAAATAATCCTCAGTCTGGATTAGATGAATTCTTAAATGAACTCACGCTTCAAAGTGAACAGGACCAGGTAGAGGGTGAGAGTATATATATGATGAGTATTCACGCATCTAAAGGCTTAGAGTTTGATCATATATTTATTATAGGTATGGAGGAGGGCTTCTTACCGCTTGTGGGTGATGGAAGTGACTTAGAAGAAGAGAGACGTCTTGGTTATGTGTCTTTTACACGTGCAAAAGAAAGACTTACTCTATCTCATGTTGGAAGCAGATTTTACAAGGGTCGCAGAAGTGATCTGGAAAAATCAAGATTTTTCAATGAAGCTGGACTTTGTCAAGGAAGCTTAAAAGTTGAAAAAAATACAGCCTTTAAAAAAGGCGATCTTGTGCGTCACAAAATCTTTGGAACTGGTCGTGTACTTGGCGTGAGTAAAGCGGGAAAAGAATTCAAACTAAATATAAATTTCGCAGGTACTAAAAAAGAGATACTTGCTTCATTTATAGAACGTTTATAGGTTATGTATGAATAGACTGTTTGTTGCATACAAACCATCAAATATCAGCTCGAATTTTTTTTTAACTAAACTAAAAAGAAAATATAACCAAAAAAAAGCTGGTTTTTCTGGTACGTTAGATCCTTTTGCAAAAGGTGTATTGTTAATTGGTATGGGAAGTCATACTAAACTTTTTCGCTTTTTAGATAAAACTCCAAAAACTTATCGTGCTACATTATGGTTAGGTGCTAAAAGTGATTCCTTAGATACAGAGATGATCGAGAGAATTGATGAGGTAAAAGAGTTTAGCGAGAGTCAAATATTGGATGTTCTAAAATCGTTAGAGGGTGAGCTTGAATATGAACCGCCGATATTTTCAGCTAAACGTATAAACGGTCAGCGAGCGTATGATCTAGCCCGTGCAGGTGTGGAGTTTGAACTAAACAAGATCAATTCAACTATATATGAAACTAAACTAATCTCTTATTGCCACCCATTTGTAACTTTTGAAGCTACAGTAAGCGAGGGTACTTATATAAGATCTCTTGGATTACTAGTTGCAAAAAGACTAGGATTAGAATATGGAAGTCTTTCAATGCTCGAGAGATTAAATGAAGGACAGTTTTTTTATGATAATGAAAAAGCATTAGATATCAAAAAATCTTTGAACATTGAGCAGAATTTTTACAATGGAGATCAAGAAAATCTCAAATATGGAAGAGTTCTTGCTTTAGAAGATTTAGAAAACAAAAAAGATGGATATTATTGGATAGATAATGATGATAATATCTCGATAATTAAGATAGAAAATAAACAAGTCAAATATGAACTTGGCAGGATAAATATATGTTAGTTTTAGCACGTAAAGTAGATGAATCAATACAGTTGGGGGATGATATAATTTTAAAAGTTATATCTATAGACAAAGGTGTTGTAAAACTCGGTATTGAAGCACCTAAAGATGTAAACATAATCAGAAGTGAACTTTTAGAAAACGTAAAAGATTCAAACGTTGCTTCTTCTAAAGAGATCGATGACTCACTTCTTTCTCAACTAAGCTCGATCATTAAAAAATAAAATGAAAATATACAAAGCGTATGCAAAAGTAAATACTTTTTTAAAAATTACGGGTGTACGTGGAGATTACCATGAGATCATCTCTCGTTTTATGAGAGTTGAGAATCTTTACGACGAATTATCATTTGAAAAAAAGGAAATTCAAGATTTTAAAATAATCGGTGATTTTTCTTGTACTACAGAACAAAATACAATCTATAAAGCATATACCGCACTTCTTAAATATACAAAAAGTGAATCTCTAAAAAATCTTATGCAGACATATGCTGTAAAAGTTGACAAAAGTATTCCTGCTTTTGCAGGACTTGGCGGTGGAAGCAGTGATGCGGCAACCTATCTTAAAATGTGTAATGAAGTTTTACATCTAGATCTGAGCATAAAAGAATTAGCTGAGATTGGACTTGAAGTTGGTGCTGATGTTCCATTTTTTATATATGGATATGACAGTGCAAATGTCGGCGGTATTGGAGAGATTGTAGAGAAGTACGATGAAGCACTTCTAAACTTTGATGTATGTACCCCTAAAGTAGAGATCTCAACTCCAAAAGTTTACAAATCTTACCGTGCAAACTTTTTTGATCCAATTGACGAGACAGAAGTTAAAAGGTTAAAAAACACTACATCTTTAGAGATATTAAACTCATATACTCCAGAAGAAGCAAATGATCTGTTTAAACCTGCTCTAAAAGAATACCCAGAGCTGAAAAAACATCAAAAAGATGGTTACTACTTTAGCGGAAGCGGAAGCAGTTTCTTCAAAGTTGTATAAGCTTTGTTATAATTACAAATAGTAATTAAAAAGAGAGAAACAAATTTTTATGGGTGAACCATACGCAAAAAATAAAAAAGCTTATCACGATTATTTTATAGAAGAGAAGTTTGAAGCCGGTATTGTACTAACAGGTAGTGAAGTTAAAGGTATTCGCGCACGCCGTATAAATATGAAAGACAGTTTTATACGTCTTGATAACGGTGAAGCCGTTTTGTACAACATGCACATCGGAAGACTTGAAACAACACACCATTATTACGGGCATGAAGAGCGTGGAAGCAGAAAGTTGCTTTTGCATAAAAAAGAGATAGATAAACTCCAAAAAGCGGTTGACCGTGATGGATATACAATAGTACCGCTGCAACTGTATTTTAATGATAGAAATTTGGTAAAGGTTCAGATTGCTATTGCTAAGGGTAAACAACTTCACGATAAGAGAGCCGATCTTAAGGCTAAAGATCAAAAACGTGATATTGAACGAGCTATGAAGGATTATTAATGAGAATATTATTATTAGCGCTATTTTTACTAAGTAATCTGTTTGGAATAAGATTTGAGATATCAAATACAGAGATAAAAAACGGACAAACTGCACTTATAAAGTTTGAAAAAGAAGATGGTATAAATTATAACTATGCAAAAGTAGAAGACAAAAAATATATGATCTTCTCAGATTATGTTTTTATACCTGTAAGTTATTATCAAAAACCGAAAAAACTTGATGTTGTAGTTCACTATACTAAAAACAATAAAGAAAAAACAAAAATCATCCCAATTAAAGTTGTTGATGGCGGTTATGAAAAAGAAACTCTTAAAGTAGACGGCTCGAAAGTAAAACTATCAAAAGAGAATAAAAAAAGAGCTTCAAAAGAGTATACCGAAGCTATTAAGATCTATAATACTACGACAGATAAAAACTATGTTGATTCAAAGTTTATTATGCCGATGGAGTCTAAAATTACAAGTGATTTCGGACGTGCAAGAACATTTAACGGAACGTTTAAAAGTTACCATAGCGGTACAGATTTTCGTGCAAAAGTTGGTACACCGATAAGATGTGTAAATGATGGAAAAGTAGTACTTGTGAAAGATAGATTTTACTCAGGTGGATCAATCGTAGTTGATCATGGACATGGTGTTTATACGTGTTATTATCATATGAGTAAATTCGATGTAAAAAAAGGTCAAAAAGTAAAAAAAGGCGAGGTTATAGGACTATCTGGTGTGAGCGGTCGCGTAACAGGTCCACATTTACATTTTTCAGCTAGAGTTAGCGGTGTACAAGTTGATCCGCTGCAATTTATAAAATTAGTCAACAAGGAATTATAAAGATGACACTATTACAAATACTGATGCTAGGTGCGTCTGTGTTTTTTGCTTTTAAAATATATCAGCATATTCAGACATTAGAAGATAATAATACAGAAGACCAAAATCAAGATTACGAGCCATCTCAAGATGACTCAGATCAAGAGTATGAAAAACAACTGCAAACTTTTTCTCCATACTCTGTTGATGAATTGGTAGAGAGTGCTGATGAAGCCTTCCAAAATGAAGATGAACAAAAAGCATTAGCTCTGTTAAATGAAGCAAATTTAAAAGGTCCTGGAAATGCAGAAGTACTTTTCAAACTTGGATTTATCAGTGCAAAAGTAGGTGACAACACAGCTGCAATTGACTATTATAAACAGTCTTTGGATGTCGATAAAAATGATGAGTTTGTTCATAACTCTTTAGCATCGGTTTATCGTGCAGAGGGTGAATATGCATCGGCTAAAATGCATCTTAACGATTCTTTGGCGTTAGATGGCACAAACCCTGTAACATACTACAACTACGGCAACTTGATGGTAGATATGAAAAACGAAGATGTTGCACGTGAGATGTATTCAAAAGCCCTTGAATTAAACCCTGAGTTTGAAGAAGCGAAGCAAGAGTTAGAAAAACTGAGTAAAGAGTAAGAATGAAACTTCAAGAGATATATGAAAAACTAGATGAGCTTTCACCCTTTGAACTGCAGGAAAAGTGGGATAATTCTGGTATACAGATAGGCTCTCGTGATCAAGAGATAGAGCATATAGTTTTAAGCATAGATGTTGATGCAGAGCTGCTTGAGAGTTTAAAACCTAATACACTTTTAATAACTCATCATCCTCTGATTTTTGGTGGAATTACTCAGCTTGATTTTGAAAAATATCCGTCAAACTTTTTAAAAACTATGATTGAGAAAAAAATATCAAACATTGCGATGCATACAAATTTTGATAAAACACATCTAAATAAATATGTTGCTAATGAGATTTTAGGATACAAAATTTTGGACGATGAAGAGTTTGTTATAAAATTTGAAGTAAATGAAGATTTTGACATTTTTGCTAAAAAAATTGCTCAGGTTTTTTCACTTGAAAATATAAAAAGTGTAAAATGTTCTGATTTTGTAAAAACATGTGCTTTGACAACTGGAAGCGGAGGAAGTATGATCAAGTATATTGACGCTGACTGCTTCCTTACAGGGGATATAAAGTATCACGATGCGATGGAAGCAAAAAGCATAAATTTGTCACTAATCGACATCGGACATTTTGAATCTGAATGCTTTTTTGCTGATATTTTATACAAGCATTTGAAAGTTTTAGGTTTAAACGCTATAATTTCATCATCAAAGAACCCTTTTACATATATTTAATCGAAGGAGATTAATGAATCCGCACCTAAAACAACTAATAGATCTTTCAATTGTTGATAAAGAGATAGATGCATTTGAGCCGCAAATTGAGGAAGCAAACTCAAGTTATGAGGCAGCTGTTGCAAAGAAAGACAGTATTGATAAAGATATTGAGAACTTAACTGAAGAGATCAAAGAAGAAGAATTAAAAAAATCTAAAAATGAACTTCATTTAGCTGAACTTTCTCAAAAGCTTGAAGATAACTCTAAAAAATCTAAAGAAGTTAAAACTGAGCGTGAGATGAAATCACTTCAACTTGAAGAAGAGATTGCAAAAGAGCAAGTTACTTTCGCAAATGAAGAGATTGAGCGTTTAGAGAAAATTATTGACAACAAAAACGAGCAGATAGAAGCTGCAAAATCATCTTTAGCTGAGATCGAAGCAAACTTAGAATCTGTAAAAGCTGATGTTGATGAGAAACTAAAAGTTATCAATGATGAGAGACAAAAAGTATTTGTTGAAAAAGAGAAACTTTTAAGTACTGTAAACCAAAAAGGTTTAGCTTTCTATCAAAAAATTCGTCGTTGGGCTAAAAATACAACTGTTGTAAAAGTTGAAGAGCAAGCTTGTATGGGTTGTAATATGCTGATCAGTGATAAAGTTTACGCTGATGTAATCAAAGGTGAAGATATCACTAACTGTCCACACTGTGGTCGTATCCTTTATGTGGAAACTGCAGAGCAATAAGGCATTGCCTTTCACAGTTTTTTACTATATCTTAAGTGTTGTGCTATATCTAATAGCGCTACCACTTTTGATATTATTATCTCTCAAACCAAAGTACAAACAATCAATTCCGGCAAGATTTTTTCTATATAAAAATAAAAAATTCGACTCAGAAAACGGGGTCTGGTTTCATGTATGCTCACTTGGTGAAGCTAAAGCATTAAAACCTGTATTAGAAGAGTTACAAGATGAAGATCTTAAGATAACTACGATTACTCATACGGGATTTAAAGAAGCAAACAAGTATGATGCAGAGGTTCGTTACCTCCCATATGAGATGTGGCTTCCTTTTTGGATGAAAAAGCAACGTGTAGTTGTAGTTTTGGAAGCTGAATTTTGGTATATGCTTTTTGTACTTGCAAGCTCAATTGGGTCTCGTGTTATTTTACTAAATGCACGTATATCTGAGAGAAGTGCAAAAAAATATTTACAGTTTTCGTGGTTTTATGAGAAGTTGCTTTCACGTGTAGATATTATCTATGCACAAAGTGAAGCCGACAAAAATCGTTTTTTGGCTTTGGGTGCCAGAGATATAGAAGTAGTTGGAAATATCAAACTTGCAGGTGAGATAAAAAAGACTAAAGATTACAATAAACCTGAAGAGGAAGTAATTGTAGCAGGTAGTACTCATGAAAGTGAAGAAAAGTCAGTTCTTGAAGCATTTGTAAGGTATGTGAAAAATAATAAGTCAAAACTTATTATGGTACCGCGCCATCCTGAGCGTTTTGAGAGTGTTTATCTTCTTATGGAAGTTTATGCTCAAAAACATGGACTTAGTTTGTCTAGATTTTCTGAAGATAATAGTTTCTCTTCAGACATGGTACTTGTAGATGCTATGGGTGAGTTAAACAATATATATAATATTAGCGATATAGCAATATTAGGTGGTGCATTTAGAGAAGATATTGGCGGACATAATCCGCTAGAACCTGCTTTTTTTGGATGTAAGATAATTACGGGTAAACATTTTTTCCATCAAAAAGAGTTGTTCAAATATGTACATCATGTTCAGTATGTAGAAACAAACGAGATTGCAGATGCTCTAATGGCTGCAAAAGAATTGCCGCCTTCAATGGTAGATGAGAAGATAGATTTAGACAGGGTTATTGATAGAATTAAATCAAAGGAAATTTAAAAATGGGAAAAGAGAAAGCATATAAGCTCCTAGCAGCTCAAGAGGGAATCTCAAACAACGTAGCAAAGTCTATGATAGATCGCGGGCTTGTATATGTAGGAAACAAGAAAGTTATGATCGCCCGCGGTGAGATTGACGATAAAACGATTTTCCGTGTAACAAAGGTTGAAAAGCCAAACATCATATTTGAAAACGATGACATACTGGTAGTTGATAAACCGCCATACATAAACTCTGATGAGATTGAACGTATGTTTAAAGATGTTCAACTTCTTCACAGACTTGATCGTGAAACTAGTGGTGTTTTAATGCTTGTTAAAAACGAAGAGTTTAGACAAAAAGCTATAAAAGAGTTTAAAAAAGACAATGTTTACAAAGAGTACATTGCTTGGGTTGAAGGGATCATGAGTGAGCCTATAGAGGTTGATAAACCGATCTTCACAACTAAGAAAAACAACCGTGCACAGTCTAATGTATCTAGCAAAGGAAAACCTGCAAGAAGTGAGTTTTTCCCTGATATTGTAAGTGCAAAAAAGACTAAAGTAAAATGTATAATCCATCACGGTCGTACACACCAGATCCGTACACACCTTCGTTATGTAGATCATCCGATCATCGGTGATGAGCAGTACGGTGGAAGACGCTCAAAACGCGTAATGCTTCATGCTTATAAAGTAAGACTTTTAGGTATGGAATTCACTGCACCTGAACCAAAGGCATTTGTGCACTTTGAGTAGTAAACAAGAGTCTTTTTATATAGGTATTGACTTAGCTTGGGGTGAGAAAAACCCAAGCGGTTTCTGCATTGCCACGCCACAAAAAAACAAACTCAAAATAATAGATATAAAACTACTTTACTCGATAGATGAGATCATAGATGAGATTTTAAAATATAAAGAGCATAAACTCTTCGTTGGTGTAGACGCACCGCTTGTTGTTCCAAATGAGAGTGGAAACCGTTTGGTTGAGAAAGAGTTTAACAAAGACTTTGCCAAGTACAAGATCTCAATGCTCCCTGCAAATAAAAAACTACTTACAAAATACTCCCCTGATATTAGAAGCGTGCAACTATTTGATAAACTTAGCGAGCTTGATTTTAAACGTGATTATAAAGCTCAGAAGACAGTTTTTGAAGTATATACACACTCTACTATAGCGATGCTTTGGAATAACCATGAGATACTTCCATACAAAAGAAAAAAAGGTCGTGATACAGTTTTTATAAAAGAACAGTTAGCGATCTATAAAAAATACCTTTTAAAAGAGTTCTCACCACATAAGATTTTAAAACAAGACTTGAGTGATCTTAGGGGTAAAAAACTAAAAGATCATGAAGATATGTTGGACTCTCTTACATGTGCTTATGCTATGTATTATTGTCAGGAAAATGAAGCTAAGTTTTACCAAGTTGAAGGGATTGATACATTTGTAACGCCGATCAGTAAGTGGAAGGTGTATATGCTTAAATGTGCAGATGATACTCTTTACACTGGTGTAGCTACCGATCTTGCCAGACGTTTGGATGAGCATAATAATTCTGCAAAAGGTGCAAAATATACAAGAAATAAAAGACCGGTAGAGTTAGTGTATTATGAGAACTGTGCAGATCGAGTGGATGCTACAAAGAGAGAAGCCGCAATAAAGAAGTTAAGCCGCAAAGAGAAGTTGGAGCTGATAGATGTTTAAAATATATGTAGACGGAGATGCTTTTCCAAACTTGCTAAAACCTATACTTTTAAAACAGATTGAGCGTTTAAAGATCAAAACAATAGTAGTGTCAAACAAAAAGA
This sequence comes from Sulfurimonas sp., assembly GCF_041583195.1. Lineage (NCBI taxonomy): Bacteria > Pseudomonadati > Campylobacterota > Epsilonproteobacteria > Campylobacterales > Sulfurimonadaceae > Sulfurimonas > Sulfurimonas sp. Next base: position 52,292 of record NZ_JBFHGL010000011.1, on the reverse strand, counting down.
TCAACATAGGCAAATCTGAATTTGTTGAGTACATGATAGTTGATGAGGGAGCTGATGAAGCTGACAATAAAATAGTTGAGATGCTACAAGAGGATGACTTGGTTATAACTGCCGATATCCCCTTGGCTGACAGAGTTATAACTAAAAATGCTCACGCAATAGACCATAGAGGTGAGCTTTACAGTGTGGATAATATAAAACAGTACTTGGCTATGAGAAACTTGATGGAGAAGATCCGTGAAAGCGGAGAGATAACTAAGGGACCTAAACCATTCTCAACTAAAGATGCGGAGCTGTTTGCAAACCAGATAAATGCATTTTTAACAAAGTATACAAGATGAAAAAATTAAAATATCTAAACCATTACCCGCCATCTGTTCAACAACAAGTTCATACTTTGATCGATTCAAACAAGCTTGATAAATATCTTTTGAAAAAGTACCCTAGTGCCCATTCATACAAAAACGACAAAGCACTTTTTTCATATGTGCAAGATATAAAAAATGAGTATATGAAAAAGACAGCACCGCTTAGCAAAGCTGTGTATGATGGGAAGATAAATGTAATCCATAATGCCTTGGGGACTCACCATTTTGTATCTCGTGTTCAAGGCGCTAAACTAAAAGCAAAAAATGAGATCAAAGTTGCATCTATGTTTAAAAATACTCCTGAAGAATTTTTACAGATGATAGTTGTACATGAGTTAGCCCATTTTAAAGAAAAAGAGCATAACAAGGCTTTTTATAAGTTATGTGAACACATGTTCTGTGATTATCATCAGGTGGAGTTTGATGTTCGACTTTATCTTACACATATGGACTTAAACGGTAAGATAGAGCAGTGGAGTAAATAAGTTATAAGTTATCAGGTGTTAAACCAACTTCTTCTAAAAAATGACGAAGTCCTACAATAGCGTCTTTAGATAATTCATTCCTATGTGAAAGAGCTAAAGAATATTCCTTACCCTTAAAATGTAAAAGTGCACGATGCTTTTTACTTTCATCAACTTCAACACCATAATGTTCCAGTGCATGAACCAATCTCATAGAATCTATGTTTCCAGATATTGGATGTTCAAAAATCTTTGCTATTTTGTCTTTATGTTTGCTCATAATATACTCCTCTATAACCTATAAAATAATTATCGTCTTATATAGATTAAAAGAGTATAAAAATTGATTAAAAAGATATAAAGCACCACTTAGATATAATCCACAAAAATTATACAGATATTTAGAAGGTATTTTTATGTTTGATACACTGACATCCTCGTTTACAGCAGCGATTAAAAAAATTCGTACATTTGATGACGACAAAGCACTTAAAAAAGCACTTGACGAGCTTAAAAAGTCGCTTTTAAAAGCAGATGTGAATCATAAAGTTGTAAAAGAGTTAGTAGCAAATGTTCAGACAAGAACAAAAGAAAAAGGGATCGGTAAAGATCAGTTTTTAGAAGCACTAAGAATTACACTTAACGAGCTTTTAGAAGTTGGCGGAAACAAAGGTTTTGTTTTTGCACCAAATCCTCCTACAGTTATACTAATGACTGGTCTTCAAGGTTCTGGTAAAACAACTACTACTGGTAAGTTAGCTACTTATCTAAAAGGTAAGCAAAAAAAAGTTCTTATAATCGCAGCCGATTTACAGCGTTTAGCAGCGGTTGAACAACTTCGTCAAATAACTACTCAGATCGAAGTTGAACTTTACGAAGATGAAGCTACAAAAAATCCAGTTGAGGTTGTTAAAGCAGGACTTGAGTATGCAAACTCTAAGATCTACGATGTAGTTCTAATAGATACTGCCGGTCGTTTAGCTATTGATGATGAGCTTATGGATGAACTTCACGCAGTTAAAGAAGTAGCAAAACCAAGTGAGATCTTTTATGTAGCTGATTCACTTACTGGTCAAGATGCTGTAAAAACTGCGACAACGTTTAAAGAAAAGATCGGAATTGACGGTGTTATCCTTTCAAAATACGATGGTGATGCTAAAGGTGGTGTAGCTCTTGGATTATCAAGTCAAGTAGAAGTTCCATTACGTTTCATCGGTAGCGGTGAGAAGATGGAAGACCTTGAAGTTTTCATGCCTGAGCGTATCGTTAACCGTTTAATGGGATTTGGTGACGTTGAGGGTCTTGCTGAGAAAACTGCAGGTGTGATCGATGAGAAACAAGCTAAAAAACTTACACAAAAGATCAAAAAAGGTAAGTTTAACTTCAACGACTTTTTAGAGCAGATGGAAGCTATGAAGAAGATGGGTTCAATGAAATCACTTCTGTCTATGATGCCTGGTATGGGTAACATGGGTAAAGCTTTAAAAGATTTCGATTTAGAAAACTCAAGCGAGCTTAAAAACATAAAAGCTATGGTTAGCTCAATGACTGAAAAAGAGAGAGAAGATCCGGATCTTTTAAACAACTCTCGTAAAGAGCGTATAGCAAGAGGTTGTGGACTTACTCAAGTTGAGATCAACCGTATGATCAAACAGTTTAAAAATGCAGGTAAAATGGCTAAAAAATTCTCTGGTAAAAACGGTATGAAACAACTTCAAGATATGATGGGTCAAATGGGCGGTGCAGGCGGAATGGGTGGTTTCCCAGGTGGAATGCCAAGATAGAGTTTTTCCCAACCGTTAATAAAGTTTGGGGATAATCGCGTTAAATAATATATGGATGTAAATAGATGTTAGACTTTTCAAAATTTATAAAATACTCAAAACCTGGACCAAGATATACCTCATATCCTACGGCATTAGAATTTAGTGATTCTTATAAGTACGATGAATATATTAAAAAACTTGAAACTCAAGACAAGTCTCGTCCTTTAAGTCTTTATTTTCACCTTCCGTTTTGTAGAAATGCTTGTTACTTCTGTGGATGTAACGTAGTCTTTACTTCAAAAGAGGAGAAGATGGCACGCTATGTTGATTATATTAAGCGTGAGTTGGCGATCCTTTCAAAACATTTAGATACTTCACGCGACGTACTTCAAATGCACTTTGGAGGCGGTACTCCTACATTTTTCTCAGCGCCTCAGTTAAAAGAGATCATTGATGAGATCAAAAAAACATTTCCAAATTTTCGCTCAGATGCAGAAATAAGTTGTGAGATCGATCCTCGCCACATCACAGAAGAGCAGATGAAAGTGATGAGCGAAGCAGGGTTTAACCGTGTAAGTTTTGGTATTCAAGATTTTAACGAAAAAGTTCAAGTAGCTGTTCACCGTGTTCAGCCTTACGACATTACAAAAGCCGCAATGGATCTGGCTAGAAAGTACAACATGATCTCTGTAAATGTTGATCTTATCTACGGACTTCCATTCCAGTCTTTAGAGACTTTTAAAGAGACTCTGGAGCTTTCACTTAGCCTTGATCCAGATAGATTTGCAGTATTTAACTACGCACACGTTCCTTGGATGAAAAAGACTATGCGTAAAATAGATGAGACTACGCTGCCACGTCCAGATGAGAAGTTAGAGATCATGAAATACACTATTGATTACTTAACTTCACATGGATATAAAATGGTTGGTATGGATCACTTCGCAAAACCTGAAGATGAGCTTTTCAAAGCTATTGAGAAGGGTGAGCTTCACAGAAATTTCCAAGGTTATACAACTAAAGGCGGAGCTGATCTAATAGGTGTTGGACTTACATCTATCGGTGAGGGCATTGATTCTTACAATCAAAACTTTAAAGATATGAAGCTTTACGAAGCGGCGATCGATGCAGGTAAACTTCCTTTTGAACGCGGTGTAGTTCTAAGTGAAGATGATCTTATACGTCAGTATGTGATTATGGAGCTTATGAGTAACTTCAAACTTGATATAAACAGATTTAATGAAAAGTTTGATGTAGATTTTAACACTTATTTTGCAGATGCAATCGAGGCTCTTAAACCGTTTGCAGATGAAGAGTTGCTTAGTATAAGTGATAGTAAAATCGAGTGTAGCCATACAGGTACACTTCTGATCAGAAATATTTGTATGCCTTTTGATGCTTACATGAAAAAACACGCTGCAAATAAAAAGACATTTTCTAAAACGGTATAAAAATGACTAAAAAACTAGAAGAGATTTTTGACTTTACTGCTACAAGTAACGACTGTGTTAAATGTGGTAAATGTATACCTGTTTGTACTATTCATAATGTAAATGCCGACGAGGTCACATCTCCACGTGGTTTTATTGATCTACTTGGTGCATATAAACGCGGTGATTTAGAACTTGATAAAAATGCAAAAGATATATTTGAATCATGTTTTTTATGTACAGCTTGTACAGATGTTTGTCCAAAATCTCTTCCGACAGATATGGTTATAGAACAAGCCCGTGCAGATATAGCGCAAAAGTTTGGAATCGCTTGGTATAAAAAACTTTTCTTCTTACTTCTTCGCCACCGCTGGTTAAATGATCTTGCTTTTAAACTAGGGTATGTTTTTCAAACATGCGGATTTAAAATTAAAGCAGAGATCGATTCTATGAGTCCTCGCTCATTCATACCGATGGTAAAAGCTGACAGATTACTGCCATCGTTAATGAAAAAATCTTTTTTAAATTCGCATGAGGAAAACATAGATAACGGCGGAAAAAGAAAAGTAGCAGTATTTATAGGGTGTTTAGGTAACTACAACTATAAAAAAGTAGGTGAATCACTTTTAGAGATCTTAGAGACTTTAGAAATAGATGCCTTTTTGGCAAAAGATCAAAAGTGTTGTGCGGCACCTGCATACTTTACAGGTGATTTTGATACGGTTGACAGCAATGCTAAACACAATATAGAGTACTTTGAAAAGTTCGGTGATGATATAGAGGCTATCATAGTTCCAGAAGCTACTTGTTCTGCTATGCTTAAGATCGATTATGAGCACTTTTTTCATGATCAGCCTGAGTGGTTAGAACGCGCTAAAAAGATAAAAGATAAAATATTTATGGCGACAGAGTGGCTAGAGCATCATACACAATTAAGCGAGCTATTAGCATCTAAGAAAAAGATGCCTAACATCGTAACTTACCATGACCCTTGTCATGCTAAAAAGATGCAGGGTGTATATCAAGAGCCAAGAAACTTGATAAGCAAAAACTACTCTATTGTAGAGATGAGTGATCCGAACCTTTGTTGTGGTTTTGGCGGTGTAACTATGCAGACTGAAAAGTATCACTTTGCAGAAGCTGCAGGAAAACCAAAAGCTGCGATGATAGCAAAAACAGGTGCAGAGGTTGTGAGTGCTGAGTGTTCAGCTTGTCGTATGCAGATCAACAACTCTATGAATGTAAGCGGAGTGGAGAATGTTGTGTTTAAAAACCCTATAGAGCTTATAGCTGAGGCACTTAAAAAGTAATGCCTAACAATAGCTGGAACCATATATACGAGAACTTTGATCCAATAGCATTTCACGTATTTTCTTTCCCTGTACACTGGTATGGGATGATGTATGTTCTGGCTTTGGTAACTGCACTTTATATTGGAAAATATTTTATAAAAAAAGATAATTTAGAGTTTAAAGAGGGGCAGTTAGATATCTATTTTATCTATATTGAGATAGGTATTATTTTGGGTGCCAGACTTGGATATATTCTATTTTATGATACACAAACGGTTTATTATTTAACACACCCTTGGCAGATTTTTAACCCTTTTGACCAAAACGGAGATTTTGTAGGTATTCGTGGTATGAGTTATCACGGTGCGATTATAGGTTTCTTTATAGGATCGTATCTTTTCACTAAAAAGCATAAAGAGCCGTTTGGCCGTATAATGGATCTTGTGGCTATCTCTGTGCCGTTAGCTTTTACATTTGGTCGTATAGGAAACTTTTTAAATCAAGAGCTTGTAGGGCGTGAAACAGATGTAAGCTGGGGAATTTACGTAGATGGAGTTCTTCGTCATCCTTCACAGCTTTATGAAGCATTTTTAGAGGGAATATTAGTATTCTTTGTAGTATACGGATATAGAAAATATCAAAAATACTCAGGTGAACTTATCTTGGTTTATGGAGCTGCATACGGGCTATTCCGTGCTATTGCAGAGTTCTGGCGCGCACCTGATGTTCAGATTGGATACCTGTGTTGTAACACTGTAACTCAAGGACAGTTAATGAGCCTTTCAATGGTGGCTTTCTCAATGGCGGCTTGGGTCTATTTTTATAAAAAGAGTTTAAAAGTTTAGCTTTTTCTATCGTCGCGATGAAGTTTTCTGTCTTTGTGAACTGAACCCTTCCAAAAATGATTTACCAGCCAAAAAGCCAAAGATGAACCTACGACAGAATAAAAAAGTGTGCCTGTATATAGAGGTATAAAAATATTGTCTAGATTATTCATAAACCAATCAACTGTTAATTCAACAGGCTCAGGCTTAATACCTAAGAAAAAACTACCGGTTAAATATTCCATATAATACATTGGCGGCATAGTAAAAGGGTTTGAGAGCCAGCACATAGCAAGCCCGAGTGGTACGTTAAACTTGAAAAATGGCATAAAAGCGAGCACGGCAGCCATCTGCATAGGCATAGGTATAAAGGCTATAAAAATACCTAAAGTTACTCCTCGAACTACCATTTTTCTATTTGTAGATAGGTATTCCGATGGGACTTTATATTTTTTTATAAACTCTTTTATTTTTTCGCTTTTTGATATTTTCTTTAAATTTTTTCTTACCATTTTTGTTAACCGTTTCGTATTGGTGGGATTATATCTTTAATATGCTAAAATTTCATATAAATTATAAGTTAAGTTAAAGAGAGAATCTATATGTCATTTGAAAAACTAGGTGTTATGAAGCCACTGTTATCTGCTATAAGAGAGTTAGGCTATGAAAACCCTACTACAATCCAAACTAGAGCTATTCCACTTGTTTTAGCAAAAGAAGATATTTTTGCAACAGCTCAAACAGGTACCGGTAAAACGGCTGCGTTTGGACTGCCTATGCTTCAAAGACTTAGAAATACAAGTGCAGATGAAAACAGAACTCTTCGCGGGGTAATCTTATCTCCTACACGTGAACTTAGTATTCAGATCTATGAAGATCTTAATAACTATGCAAAAAATATGAAGCTAAATATAGCTGTTCTGGTAGGCGGAAAAGATATACAGTCTCAACAGCGTATTTTAAAAAAAGGTGTAGATATAGTTATAGCTACGCCTGGTCGTTTGATCGAACATGTAGATAACGGATTAAAGCTTGATGATGTTGAGATATTTGTACTTGATGAAGCAGACAGAATGCTTGATATGGGTTTTGTTAAAGAGATCAGAAAAACTCATCCTTTACTTCCTAAAAACCATCAAACTCTGCTTTTCTCAGCAACTTATAGTGACAAGGTTAGAAAGCTTTCAAAACTGATTCTTAGAAAACCTCAGTTCATTGAATCGGCTAAGAAGAACTCAACTGTTGATACTATAAATCAAGTAGCATATCTTGTTGATGTAGATAAAAAAGCAGCTCTTTGTGCATACTTAATAGGTTCACGTAACTTTAGACAAGTTCTTGTGTTTACAAAGACAAAAGCAAGTGCAGATGAGTTAGTTGAAGAGCTTAAAAAAGACGGATTAAAAGCAGATGTAATCCACGGAGACAAGACACAGGCAAAACGTCTTAAAACACTAAATGCTTTTAAAGAGGAAAAAATTCGTGTACTTGTAGCTACAGATATAGCTTCCCGCGGATTAGATATAGAAGAGCTTCCATACGTGATCAACTATGAGCTTCCAAGCGTTCCTGAAGATTATGTTCACCGTGTAGGGCGTACTGGTCGTGCAGGACGTGACGGTGAAGCTATAACACTTTTAGATATATATGAAAAGTATGATATTAAAGATATTGAACGTCTAATAGGTCAGAGAATACCAAAAGAAACAGTTGAAGGATTTGAGCCTGATCCTAATGCAAGACGTAAAGACAGAGATGAAGTTAAATTAAAATCAGAGCATAAAAAAGAGGATAAGAAACCTCGTAAAAAGCACTATAAAAAAACTACTGCCAAACACAGAAAAGTGACGAAGAGAGGTTAGAAGTCTTCGTCATCACTTCCAAATTCAGCTTCCATAGCTTTTTTGTACTTTTCCTCTTCTATTTTTTTAAGTTGAGCATCTGTTAATACCATTTCATGTAAAAACTCACCGAAGAATGTTTTAGGTTCTTGTGTCGCTAAAAATAGGTATGTACCAACAACAAGTCCTATCATAGTTAGGGCAGTTATTGCTTTTTGTACAGGATTAAACATCTGGATTGGCTCTTTTTCACGTATTTCACACACGCCACCAGGACAATGTTGTGCATCTTTTCTTGTGATCGTTTGATACAGCATACATCCTATACATATTGAAAATGCACTCTCAAGAAAAGTAAGAAGAAGACAAAGCACACAAAGTAAAACTTTGTAAAAACTGATATCCCAGTTTATAACAAACCACCATAGCATTGGAAGGAAAATGATCCAGCCTAGTAGCCATGCAAATCGTTTTTGAGCAGCACCAGTATATTCAGGTTTTTGATTTTGTACGAAGAATCTTCCTAAAAGTAAAGATGGAGCATAGTTTGTGCTAATTAATCTAGCTGTAAAATCAAGAAACATAAATGCAAGATAGATTCTTGCTACGATAGTATGATTAAAACCGATAGCAACAAATACAACTATCATACCTAGTGTTCCAAGTATACCTGCTGCTGCTCTTACTTCTCTTTCATTTACAACTCTGACGTCGTAACCGGGAACTTTTGCCCCATATTCCCATAAAAAACTATTTAAGTTCAAAAAATTTCCTTTTTCACTTTATTATGGGAAATTATATCAAGTTAATATCAAAAGATTTTGAAATATATCACAAACTTATCACGCAAATATTTTAAACTTCTTCATCATCAAATATATGGTGGTATAAAAGTCCATAAGCTATATAAACTGTTGGTATACTCCAAATAAGACCAATACCAAGCGGTATAATACTTAGTATAATAATTAATGCACTTAAAAGTCCTAAACCAAAGAATTTAAACCATTGTTTGGTAACAGTTTTTCTTGATAATTCCATAGCCTCCCATGCACCAAGACCTTTATCTGCAACCAGTTGATAAGCAAATGTATATGAAACTGCAAGATATATACCAGGAAGAATAAGTAAAGTAAAACCTATAATTAAACAGATATACATTAAAATAAAAGTTGTTATTATTGGTACCATCATCCCAAAATAATCAAATATAGAAGGTATATTTATATCTAAACCTCTTGCATGGTTAATACCCAAAAATGTTACACCAACCATAATAGGTACAGTGATCGGTGCTGATATAAGAGTTTGAATGATTCCATTAAAAAAAGAGTCTCCAGATGGAAAAACAAGTTCCAGTATTGCTGAAATTATTACGGCAACAATTCCATATATTAATGAAGCACCGACAATTGTACCTTTTACCCCGTAAGAACGATCAAAAGCTTCTTTTAAAAGTCCTGTTATAGAAAAACTGTAATCCATTTTAAACCTTTTTTGTAAGATAGTATTATTTTATATTATCTAACTTCATTATAGATTAAAATGATACAATTCCATATGAATATAAATGAAGAATTAGAGATTATATATCAAGATGAACACTACATTGCTATCAACAAACCTTCAGGACTTTTAGTACACAGATCACCGATCGACAGGCATGAAACACGTTTTGCAGTTCAGATGCTTCGTGATCAGATAGGGCAGTATGTATATCCTCTTCACCGCTTAGATAAACCTACTTCTGGCGTACTTTTTTTTGCACTTGATAAAGAGAGTGCAAACTTGGTATCAGAACAGTTTAAAAACAATGCAATTCAAAAGACTTATATTGCAGCTGTACGCGGATATACTGATGATGAGGGTGTGATCGATTATGCTTTAAAAGAGAAACTTGACAAAATAGCAGACAAAGACGCAAAAACCGATAAAGATGCACAAGAAGCTGTAACTCACTATAAAACATTGGCAAGGGCCGAGCTAGATTTTGCAGTGGGACGTTACGATAAAGTAAGATACTCTTTGGTTGAGCTAAAACCGAAAACGGGAAGAAAGCATCAGATTAGAAGACATATGAAGCATATATCTCATCATCTTTTAGGTGATACGAAATACGGAAGAGGGGAGCATAATAAACTCATAAGAGCAGAGTTTAACTGCCATAGAATGCTTTTACATGCCAGTGAATTAAAACTGTATCATCCATACTTGAAAAAAGAGATAGTTATAAAAGCAGGATTAGATGAGACATTCTCAAATATTTGCAGGTCTACTTTTTGTTATCCAGATGCTCGTTAAGTTCTGCCAGTTCTAAAAATCCGCTTATATAGTGAGCGAAAAACTTCATAAATTTTGCATCGTCAATATCAAATTCATCCTCTTTGTTTATAAGTTGAAACACACCTACAACTTCTCCTTGAGAACCTAAAATAGGAGCTACGATAACATTCTTAGTTATATATCCTGTTTCAGTGTCGACATCTTTGTAAAAATGTTCGTTTTTATAAGGGTTGTTTTCAATAAGCCCTTCTTTTGTAGCCAAGGCATAACCTACCAAACCTCTATCCGAAGGCACAGTTATTCTTTCAACATTATCGGCAAGTGTTGTCCAAAGTTCTTCTTTATCTTGATCATATACAAATATTGAACATCTATCGGCACCGATAGTATCTTTAGCATATTTTGATATGTAGGGAAGAATCTCATCTACTACTTCGATCTCTAATACTTTTCTTCCAAATTCTGCCAGTTTGTTATAAGTTTGTGCATATTTCATATAGAACCCCACTTTTGTCAATTGAATAATTATATAGTAAATTGTAAATTATTTAAAGATCTTTTTTGTAAAATATTTAAATATACCGGAAAGTAAAAAGGTTTGAGATGAAAAAGAGAATAATCTATGTAACTGTCTTGATGTTTAGTATGCTTATATTTACCGGATGTGTCGCATCTTCACCTGTGGTTTCTGCTGCAAAAAACAACAACTTTAAGATGATGAAACAGGAAATTGATAAAGGTTCTAAAGTTGATGAAGTAGATGAAAAAGGTATTACTGCTTTAATGTACGCAGCTAAATCAGCTGATCTAGCTACGGTGGAGTACTTGGTTCAAAAAGGTGCAAGTATAAATGCAAAATCAAAATCACTCTGGACACCATTACATTATGCAGTTAGATACAATAGTTTTGATGTCGTAAAATATCTTCTTAAAAATGGAGCTGATTTAAACGCTGAGAGCTCTGAGAAAGTTACTCCTATATACTTGTCAATATATAGAGAGAACGAAAGTTTAAAAGAGCAAATATCTGTTATAAAATTTCTATTGGAAAAAGGTGCAGATGTAAATATAGCGGCAAAAAATAATTGGACACCTCTTTTGATTGCCTCTAGAGAAAAACCTTTAGAGATAGTAAAATTTTTGATAAACAATAAGGCTAATATAAACGATACAACATCTGATCGATGGACTGCTTTACATTTAGCAGCTAGGTATAACAGCGCAGATGTAGTTGAATATTTAGTTAAACAAGGAGTAGATTTAGATGTACAGATCCTTGATAAAGGTATACCAAACCATACTCCTTTATATTTGGCATTATATAGAGAAAAAGAACGCCTTAATGACAAGATAAGAGTTATAGATTGTTTGCTTAAAAATGGTGCTAATGCTAATATAAAAGGAAAAAGTGACTGGACAGCATTTTTGGATGCAGCTCAAAATACCTCTTTGGATATTGTAAAACTTTTTATAAAGCATAAGGCTGATATTAATTCTAAAACTGTAGATAATTGGAATCCTTTACATTTAGCAGCAAGATATAACAGCTTAGATGTTGTAAAATATTTAGTACAAAATGGAGTAGATCTGAATGCACAAACCCTGCATAAAGGCAAAGCACATAATACTCCACTAATACTTACTATATATAGAGAAAAAGAACAGCTAAAAGATCAAGAAGCCATAATTAAGTTTCTTCTTGAACATGGCGCGAATCCTAACATTAAAACATCTGATAATAAAACAATATTGCATTTTACAGCTCGAAACAGTTCTTTAAATATAGTTAAATCTTTAGTAGAAAACAATGCAGATATTAATGCAGCACAACCGGATGGATGGGAACCTTTACATTTAGCAGCAAGATATAACAATATTGATGTTGTTAAGTATTTAGCTAATAATGGAGCTGATTTAAATGCGCAAACAGTATATAAAGGCAAAATAAATTATACACCTTTACATTTGGCTTTATATAGAGAGAAAGAAGAGATAAAAGATCAAGAGGCAATTGTAAAATACTTAATAGGCATGGATACAAACTTAATGCTTAAAGACAGTTATGGCAGAACAGCTCAAATAGTGGCCACTCAATCAAATCAATATAAACTGTTAAAATATTTTAAAGATCCATCTCTAGCTAAGAGAGAGGTAGAAGAGGATAAAAAGAAGCAACAACGCATTATTGTTAATGAATTTATAAACAATAAGGATTTTCAAGGTCTTAAAACATATACAGATAAAAATCCTAGTGCAGCGTATTACATATCTGATGATTCATTACGTTTAATGTTTACAGGTCCACGCGGTATGAAAGTTGGAGACATTCGTAAACTTTTAAAACAAGGCAAAAGTGAAGTAATAGTTATTTCATTGATCAAAAGGGTAAAAACACCATATAAAGAGTTTACATTAGATGAAATCGATACACTTATTGAAATGGGTTTAAGCGATAATATTATTGCCTCAATGATCGATGTTACAACTGAGTTATTAAAAGATGAACAACGTAAAAAAGAGCAACAGTTTTTATTATCTGAACAGCAGCGTATAGCAAAAGAAAACAGTAAAACAAAAGTTATATATCAACAAGGTCCTAGTCTGCAGCAAAAAACAGTTGGGGATGTTATTATAGATAAAGCAGTAGATAAAGCGGTTGACAAGGGTGTTGAGATGTTGTTAAGAAAATTATTCTAATAATTGCTTAAGATAGTGCTTATATTTTTTAGATTATAATTTTTTATTATAAAATAAAAAGGGGTTTTTATGAAAAAAAGGTTAGTTGATTTTTCGTCTATGCTTATTGCTTTAGTATTACTTAGTGGTTGTGTTGCACAACCTAGATATAGTGCAGTTAGAAGTTCTGGTGAAATAACACCTGTTTTAGCCGCAGTAGATATGAATAATGCAAAAAAGTATGTTCAGGCTGGTAGGGTAAATGAAGTTGAGTCAAGTTTAGGAAATACTGCACTTCATTATGCTTCAACAAATGATAATTATCTGTCAATTGCAAGGTATCTAATTAGCAGCGGTGCATTGGTAGATAAAAAAAGTAAATATGGAATTACTCCACTTATGCAGGCGTCTAGTTCAGGAGCTACAAAAGTAGCTGAGCTTTTAATAAACAGCGGTGCAAATATTTATGAGACAGACAACTATAAAGGTGAAGTTATACATTATGCAATACGTACCGGAAACATAGATACTATCAAGCTTCTTCTGAGCAGAGGGGCTAAGATGTCTGATAAGGACGGATATGGAAATGATTTAGTAGCTTCTATTGATTCTAATATAAAGATTCATGAACAACTTGCTGAGAAATATAAATCAAACCAACAGTTCTATAATATTTATATGGAAAAGATTTCTAAGTTGAAACAAACTCGTTCATTTGTCTTGCAATATAGAGAAGATCCAAATATGCAATTTAGTGTAGCACAATCTTCAGATATTAATCAAAATACTCAAACAGCACAACAAAAGGAAACTTTAGAAAAAAAAGTTGCAGAGCTTGAATCTAAGAAAGATAAAAAAGAGCTAATAGAGTTCGTTTATAAAAACCCTATAGCTGTTCAATATATCAAAGATGAAACATTAAAACTAAAACTAACTGGACCTAAAAATCTTAAAGTTGTAGATGTTAGTGATATGATTAAAAAAGGTAAAAGTGAAAAAATCATCATATCATTTATAAAAAGAGTAAAAACTCCATATAAAGAGTTTTCTATGGATGAGGTAGAAAAACTGCAGAAAATGGGTTTATCTGATAGTATAATATCTGCAATGATGGATGTTACAACGGAGCTTTTAAAAGAGCAGCAACGCAAAAAAGAACAGCAGAATTTATTGGCTGAGCAGCAGCGTATAGCAAAAGAGAACAATAAGACAAAAGTTGTATATCAAAAAAGTTCGGCCACTCCTGCTACACAACAGAGAGGCGTTGGCGATGCTATTGTGGATAAAGCAGTTGACAAGGGTGTTGATATGTTGTTAAGAAGGTTATTCTAAACTATTTAGATATCACCATATTTCTACCATTGTTTTTGGCGGTATATAAATTACCGTCAGCTCTGTCAAACATGCTTGAATATGTATCATTTTCATATCTAGTTGTTACTCCAATGGAGCATTTTATATCTACAGATGTTCCTGAGTTTTTATCTAGAATTTCAAGGCTCTCGATAGTTGTTCTTATTCTCTCTGCAATTTCTATTGCTTTTTCAAGTTCTGTACCAGGAAGTAAGGCAACAAACTCTTCTCCACCCCATCTTATACATAGGTCTTTATTACGTATTTTTCTAGATAAAACTTTTGAAAACTCTTTTAATACCAAGTCTCCAAAGCTATGACCGTGATTATCGTTTATACTTTTGAAGTGATCGATATCTATTACCATGATAGATAGTTTTTGATGTGTTTCAAATATATCATCAATTACAGCTTTGTAATATCTCCTATTGTACATACCAGTTAGCGGATCAATATTTGATAGCTCTTTATCTGTAATATCATGTCTTATAGCTACATATTCAATAACACTACCGTCTTTATCTAAAAAGGGTATTATCTCTGTTCTTGCTATAAACTCTCCGCCGTCTTTTTTTCTATTTTTGACTTTACCTTTCCATACTTGATTTTTCTTTATTTTTTTCCACATAGACTTAAAAAAATCATTAGGCATATCAGGATGACTTAGTAAACTGTGCGTATTGCCTACTAGTTCACTCTCTGTATAACCAGATAGTTTACAAAATGCATCCGTTACATATGTTATGATGCCATCCGTATTTGTAGTACTTAAGGCTACGTGTTCTTCAATGAGGTCTGTATGAAAATTAGATTTCTGATCTCTGTCACGTTTTTGTTTTGTGTATATACCTAGTATTCTATGCAGATTCTTATCTAAAATATTAGTTACTTTACGAATCTCTTCTATCTCAATTTTATTTATGTAAAGTACTTCAATAACATTGTTTTTAAAGATAGTACAGTTTAAAAATACATCTTCAACACACAATCCGGAATCTAAAAAAGTTTCAACAACTTTTCTCATAGCAGGGCAGTCACCGATCTCTGCCTCGTTTTTTATAATGCTTAGCAGATAGTTTAAAACCTGTGAAGCTACCTCTTTTTCATATAGTTCAGGAGAGTATTTTATATGTTCTAATATATGGTTAAGGGTTTCTGAGTTGATCCATTCTTTTATTATTTTATTTTTATTTTCTGATATTACGTTATATGAGTTATAGAGTTCCAAAAAGTATTTCCCAATATTATTTAACTTATTTTGCAACAGTTTATCATATTATGTGATAAATTTGTGATATTAGTTATTTGAATAATACAATTTTGATAGAAGTGGGTAGAATGGTATTAAAATAATTTATATTTGTTGATGTTGAGAAAATTAATCTATTATAGTTTGTGATTTTTTTAAAAGATGGTGTCAAGAGAGAGACTTGAACTCTCGACCTCCGGCTTATGAGACCAGCGCTCTAACCAGCTGAGCTACCTTGACATCCGTTTTGTAGGTCGAAATTATATCCATCTAAAACTTTAAAATAGCTTTGAAAACATTATATATTGAGATTTTATTGTTTTATATATTTTTAGATAGTTTTGAAAGTTAGTTTTTGAAAATCTAAGCTAAATATAATTTAGTGTTTATTAGATACTATAATTGAGTCATATAGACTAAACTTGTTGACTTTGTTACTAATTTTTAGTAAAATCACAAATCAAAAATTTATACTGTTTATAAGGAGTTAAAATGAATTTTACACCATTAGGTAAAAGAGTATTAGTAAAAAGATTAGAAGAAGCAAATACAACTGCTTCGGGAATAATTATCCCAGATAATGCTGCTGAAAAACCGTCTCAAGGTGAAGTTGTAGCTGTAAGCAGTGAAGTGAATGCACTAAATAAGGGGAATAAAGTATTATTTGGAAAGTACAGTGGAAACGAAGTTTCACTTGAAGGTGAAAAATACTTAGTTATTGATGTTGAAGATATTTTTGGAATTATAGGTTAAGGAGAATTAAGATGGCAAAAGAGATAATTTTTTCAGATGATGCAAGAAACAAGTTAGCAAAAGGTGTAGCTCAGCTTTGTGATGCAGTAAAAGTTACTATGGGACCACGCGGTCGTAACGTTCTAATCCAAAAAAGCTATGGCTCTCCTGTGATCACTAAAGATGGTGTATCTGTTGCACGTGAGATCGAACTAGCAGATAAACTAGAAGATATGGGTGCTCAACTTGTAAAAGAGGTAGCTAGCAACACTGCTGATGAAGCGGGTGATGGTACTACTACTGCTACAGTTTTAGCAAATGCAATTTTTTCAGAAGGTCTTAGAAATATTACAGCCGGTGCTAACCCAGTTGAAGTTAAGCGCGGTATGGACAAAGCTTGTGAAGCTATTTTAGAAAACCTAAAAGCTTCTTCTAAAGCTATTAAAGATAAAAACGAGATAGCTCAAGTAGCTACAATCTCTGCAAACTCAGATAAAGAGATCGGTGATATGATCGCTGAAGCTATGGAGAAAGTTGGACAAGATGGTGTTATCACTGTTGAGGAAGCTAAAGGTATCTCAGACGAGCTTGACGTAGTTGAGGGTATGCAGTTTGATCGTGGTTACTTAAGCCCGTATTTCATTACAAATACTGAGAAGATGATCGCTGAGATTGAGAGCCCTTACATTCTTTTAGTAGACAGCAAGATTAACTCTTTAAAAGATCTTCTTCCTGTATTAGAGCAAGTTCAAAAAACTAACCGTCCACTTCTGATCATCGCCGAGGATGTAGAGGGTGAAGCTCTTTCAACTTTAGTTGTAAACAAACTTCGCGGTGTGTTAAATATTTCTGCTGTTAAAGCTCCTGGCTTTGGTGACAGACGTAAAGCTATGCTTCAAGATATAGCTATTCTTACTGCGGGTACTGTGATCAGTGAAGAGACAGGTCACACACTAGAGGGTGCAAATATCCAAATGCTAGGTCAAGCTGCACGTGTAGTAATTGACAAAGACAACACTGTTATCGTAAATGGTGCCGGTGATGAATCTATGGTAAAACAAAGAATCTCTGAGATTCGTACACAGATCGATGCAACTTCAAGCGAGTATGACAAAGAGAAACTTCAAGAACGTCTTGCAAAACTTGCAGGTGGTGTAGCGGTTATTAAAGTTGGTGCTGCAACTGAGACAGAGATGAAAGAGAAAAAAGACCGTGTAGATGATGCTCTAAGTGCTACAAAAGCTGCTGTTGAAGAAGGTATAGTTATTGGTGGTGGAGCTGCACTTGTTCGTGCTGCTGCGAAAGTTAACTTAGACCTTGAAGAGCATGACCAAAAAATAGGTGCTGAGATTATTTTACGTGCTGTTAAAGCACCTGTAAAACAAATAGCTGCAAATGCAGGTTATGACACAGGTGTTGTTGTAAATGCAATTGAGAATGCAGATAATGAAAACTTAGGTTTCAACGCAGCTACTGGTGAGTATGTAGATATGTTTGAAGCAGGGATCATAGATCCATTCAAAGTTGAACGTGTAGCACTTACAAATGCTACTTCAGTTTCAAGTTTACTTCTTACAACTGAAGCTGCTATTTTTGAGATTCCTAAAGAAGAACCAGCAGATATGGGTGGTGGAATGCCTCCACAAATGGGAATGCCAGGTATGATGTAAGAAAAGGGTAAAAGCCAATTTCTTGGCTTTTACCCTTTTCGAATCAAGGTTCTATGTCCGAAGGACAAAACTGCGAAGGACAATTAATGACACTTTCGTGTCATTTTTAGGCTGCGCATCAAAGAACTATATACGCTTGATGTACAGATGTAATTTGTGTATAATCTAAACCATGAAAAACACTTTATTTAATCAATATTTTAAAAGTAAAAAAAGAATATATAAAATATTAATAACGTTAAATATTATAATAGTCCTATCCTTTTTATCACTAAACTACTTCACAGATAGATTTTCCAAACACAATAAACATCTTACATATACAATTGTGAATATAAAATATTTTTCTACTCAATCTCATTTGTGGTTAGAAGAATTTTTAAACGGGGATATTAAAGAGTTCTCAAAAATTGATCTATTTATAAAAAGAAGTATTGATAATTTAGATTTACTCATAAGCGGCGGAATAATTAACGGTTTTAAGCTTAATAACTCTCTTAATGATAAGTATATGAATAGTATGCTTAATAAGTCAAAAAAAATACTTGAAGAGATAAAATCTATTCAATATAATAGAATGAAAAATAAAATAAATATCAGAGAACTAGATGAAATCTATGACAAAAAATATGCTTTGCTTTCTAAAACATTAGAAGAGTTGGAAGAGCATATTAATTTAAAGTTTAAAAATATGTATACGACATATACAACTATCAAATACATAGTTTACATATCAATCGTATTAATAATGGCATTTGGTTATTTTTTAATTAACAGATTCAATAAAGAGATTGAAGAAAAGGCATTTCTCTCATATATAGATCCATTAACAGAAATACAAAACAGAAAAGGATATAACAGAGATATAGTTAAACAGTTACAAATTTTTAATAGGTATAAAACACCTTTTGCATTGATTATGTTTGATATCGATAATTTTAAAAAAATTAATGACACCTATGGTCACAGAGTGGGTGATATTGTTTTGATGGATATATCTAAATTGGTAAATTCGATTATAAGAAATAAAATAGATACCATCTACAGGATAGGCGGTGAAGAGTTTGTAATAATATGTCCAAATATTAATATATATGAAGGTAATGAAGTGTCGGAAAAAATAAGAGCTAACGTGGAAAAAAATCTAAACTCTATAAAAGATCGTCAAATTACAATTAGTATCGGTATAACAGAAGTTAAAGAGCATGATACAGAAGATTCTATATTTAAAAGAGTTGATAAATTACTTTATAAATCTAAAGAGAGTGGAAAAAATATAGTTACATCTGATTTAGTTGCTTGAACTAACTTTTAACACAGTTCCTACCAGATTCTTTAGCCTCATATAAACAATCATCACTTCTTTTAAGAAGACTCTCTATATTATCATCATTATTTAATTCAGAAACTCCAATACTTATCGTTTTATTTCCAATTGTTTTAAATGTATGATTATCAACTTTTCTTCTTATCTCTTCAGCCAACTCTTTTGCTCCTGAAAGATCTGTTTGCGGACATATTATTAAGAATTCTTCACCACCCCATCTTCCAAGCGTATCAGTACTTCTGATACTTGATTGTAGTATATCTGCAAGTTCTACTAATACACTATCACCGACAAGGTGCCCATATGTATCATTTACAGATTTAAAGTGGTCTAGATCGATTATGATTATAGAAAAAGTGTTTTTATATCTTTGCGATCTTAAGTATTCATGTTCAAGAACTTTATCAAGTTTTGTTCTGTTATATAGTTTAGTTAGTTTATCATGCTCTGAAATATATTCAATAATTTTTTTATCTGTAATATCTGTACATATAGCCATATAGTTTTCTATAACATTATTTGAATTTAAGCGCGGAAGTATAGTTATTTCTAACCAGTAATAATCACCATTTTTAGTTTTATTTTCAATTTCACCTTGCCATACTAAACCGTTTTTTATAGTTCTCCATAATGTTTCATAAAGTTCTTTTGGTAAATTTCCGCTTTTTAAAACAGACATATTTTTTCCAATTAATTCTTCTTTAGAATAACCGCTTATTTTACACATCGCAGTACTTAAATCAATTATATTACCATTTAGATCTGTAGTCGAAGTAATCACATGTTTATCGATGATATCCAACTGTTCAGCATTTTCTTTTAACAGTATGTTCAATTTTTCTTGTAGTCTTGCCGGAGTTAATGAAATAAATACTCCTAAAGGTATAGACACTACTAAAATTAAAACTGTTAAATATAATGTCAGAAGATAATTGTTGTTTTTTAGGTTTGTAACATAGTCATTTTCAGTTTTTAGTATAAGTGATAAATCTTCATTGTTTTGAATTGCTCTTTCTAGACTGAATGAGTTTACAAGCATAGATTTATAGCTACTAGTAGATAACATTATTTTGTATTTGTTAGGAAATTCGTCACTAAGTTTATATCCATTTTTTAAGTACTTACTCCATGAATTTTTTTCATTCGGATGTATTAAAAAATTGCCTTCGTTATCTGCTATATATATAATAAAATCAGAACTTTGTTGAATTGCATTAAATAACTTTGTCAGATCTACATTTATGATAACAATTCCATGTAAAATCTGATTATGATAAACAGGTGTAGATACTCTGATTGTCGGGCGTATAGGTTTTTCAATAACACCTCGCTCAACATTTAGATCAATTTTAGATCTCCAGTACATTCCTTGAGAACTTTTAATACTTTCTTGAAAATAATATCTGTTTGATTTATCTTGAAGATTTTTTTCACTTACTACAAAAGAATAGTTCGTAGCTCTATCTTTGTCGACTCTTATAATTTCTAATCCATCTTTGTTGATAAAACGTACTTGAAAGAAGTTTATATTTGACATAGCAGTATTTATAAATATATTTTGTGTTTGTTCTTTGTTTTCTGGGTTTGAATTTTCCAAATATCTAATAAAAGTCGGGTTATTTGTAATTGAATAAAGGTTTTGCTTGATCCCTTCAATGTAGCTTTCAATACGATTAATTTTTTGCATTGAAGTATACTCAGCATTTTGTTTGATGCCTTTTTCAATATCTGAATACTGAATTTTGTAATTAACAAATGAAGTAAATAATGAAATCACAATTCCATAAAAGACAAAATAAAAAATAAAACTAATATATGTTTTGTTTTTAAATATATTCATAAACTAATTTTAGCATAATAAAAAATTGTATTAAGAAGTTAAGTTGTATAATAAGGTATGCGTAGATATATACCGACAATTTTAGTAGTGTTCGCTTCTGTAATCATTGTATCTGTTTTTTTATTTTCAGAGTATATATTATCAAGTTTTGAAAAAATCACCTTTGCCATCATATTTTCAATTATTTTAGGAATTCTTTTTCAATTAAGACAAAATGCATTAGAAGAAAAAAATACTTTTTTAAAAGTGCAACAAATATCTGAAATAGGTTTTTGGAAGTACGACTTAAAAAAAGGTACACTATTTTGGTCAGATGAAATATATAACATGTTTAAAATAGATAAAGGCATGTTTAAACTTTCCTTCGAAAGTTTTGTAAATATAGTTTATGAAGATGACAGAGAATGTGTGAAAAATGCTTATTTAGATTCGTTAAAGACAAAGAAAGATTATGAGATCAAACATAGGGTCTTACTCTCAAATGGAGAGCTTAAATGGGTGATTGAAAAATGTAAAACAGATTTTGACTCAAATGGCCAACCATTAGTTTCAGTCGGTATAGTTATCGATGTAACAAAAGAGGAAAATTATATTCATCAGGTTGAAAAGTCTGAAAGTACTCTCAGCTCAATTATTAACTCAACAGATGATCTTATATTTTTTAAAGATAAAGAGTTTAAATATTTAGGTTGTAATGATGCCTTTTTAAAATTTGTAGGACAAACGAAAGATAAGATGATTGGTCATAATGATTTCGAGCTTTTTAGAGAAGAGATGGCTTCACAGTTTAGAGAGATGGATGTACAAATGCTTGAGAAAAATGAAGTCTCTTCTAACTATGAATGGATTACATATCCAGATGGTGAGAGAAAATATCTTTTAGTGCAAAAAATTCCATTTAAATACAACAATAAAGATACAGGTGTTTTAGGTATAGCAAGAGATATAACCGAACTACATTTAGCACAAAAGAAAATTAAAGATCAAACATATGTAGATGAACTGACAAAACTTTACAATAGAAAATCTTATAACAAAAGAGTAGAAGAATTATTGTCACTCAAAAAGCGTTATAAGACAAAGTTTTCAATGATTATGTTTGATATAGATGATTTTAAACAGGTAAACGATACATATGGTCACAAGGTTGGAGATGAAGTCTTAGTTAAGCTAAGTAATATTGTTAAATCACAACTAAGAGAAAATGATTATGTTTTTAGAATCGGTGGTGAAGAGTTTGTAGTTTTATTAACTGAAACAGGTTTAGAGAGTGCTGTCTCTGTTGCAGAAAAGCTGCGTAAAAATATTTCAGAAAAGTTAGACGAGGTTACAGATCGGACTATTACTGTGAGTCTTGGAGTATCTGAAAGTAATGAAAGTGATACTGAAGACACTATATTCAGAAGAGTAGACAGATTGTTATACAAATCTAAAAACAGTGGTAAAAATAGAGTTAGTGTAGGTTAAGTAGCTTTATCTTTTAGGTTGTCTCTAATCTCTAAGATATAATCTATATTTTCAAAAAACAGATCTACTAAATCCGGATCAAAGTGTTTGCCTTTTTCTTCTCTAAACAAATTAAAAATCTTTTCATCTTCCCATGCTTTTTTGTAAACTCTATCTGAACCAAGTGCATCAAATACGTCGGCTACAGCAGTAATTCGTCCATATATATGTATTTGTTGACCTTTTAAACCTCTTGGATATCCACTTCCATCATACTTTTCATGATGCTCATGAGCAACTATGGCGGCGGCTTTTAATATTTCTCTATTTGAATTTTTAAGTATTTCATAACCAAGAGCAGCATGTGTTTTCATTAGTTCAAACTCTTCTTCAGTATGGCGACCTGGCTTGTTTAATATGATGTCAGGGATACCGATTTTTCCTATATCGTGCATAGGAGATGCTTGTTTTAAAAGTTTTGCTTCATCTTCACTAAATCCGTATTTAAGAGCTAAAAGTTCAGAAAAAAGAGCTACACGTTTAACATGGTTTCCGGTTTCTTTACTCCTTGTTTCTGCTATCTCTCCCATTGTATTTACAATTTCTGTTTGTGTTGAGATGATCTCCTCATTCAAGGTTCCTATTTCATGGGACATGGATTCTATCGCCTGCGATATCTCTCCAATTTCATCGGCTCTTGCTATATTATGCTTAATATTATAGTTAGAGTGTTTAATCTCATGAATATTATTTAAAACTTTTTGAGTGTCTTTTTTTAGCATTTTTCCAAAGTAATAAGCACAAATTACCGCTACAGATACAAAAAGAGTAACTACGTACGTTATCTCTTCTAATATATGTGAGCCTTGAAGGGTCTCATTTCTGTAGCGTGCCAATATAAGCATTATCGTTATAGATGGAGCTGCACTGAGTATAATGAAACTCTCAAATATTCTGCGAGATATATTTTCATTAAATGAGATCAAATATAACTCATTTGTTATCTGCTTATATTTTTGCTCATATATTATATACTCTAACTGAGCCAAAATTCCTGCACCTAAAATCCAGTAACTGCTAAGTAGTTTTAAATGACTGCCAATTGGAAAGTATGGATATAGATAACTGTGCAATGCAAACGCAGCGACACCTGCGATCAGCCAAGAAATTATAGATAGATAATATGCATAACGCGGAGTTGTCAAAGTAGGTGGGACATCTTTAAAGAAGTAAAATAGAAGTTCCCTGACAATTACATGAAAAATAAATATGATAAAAAGGTTAAAAGTTAGTGAACCAAAAGAGAGACCGTCGATAAAAGGACATATATTTACACAGTAGTTTTCTGAAAAAACAAGGGTAGATAACGATGATAAATATAGTAAAAAACGGACTTTAGCTGATAATATAGCAGTGACTTTCAATTTATTATTCATGAGACAGCCTTTTGTATAAGTAATAATTATTACATTTTATTATAAAATTTAGATTAACTAAAATGCTGAGTATTATTAAAAAAATATAGATACAATTAGAAAAATATTTAACAAAGGTAACTAATTTGAAGATCGAAAATCCATTTGAAAGTGGACATATTAAAAATTATTTATTGGCTTATGCAAGTGTTGTAGTTATTATGATACTTTTTTTTATAGCCTCAACGCTTTTTCATGATGTAGAGCAAATCGAGAAAAAAGAGTTTGAAAAAAAACAGCCAGTTAAGGAAGTTAAAAAGATTGAAGAGTCAGTAAAAAAAGATGATTCAAACACTTCATGGACAAGCGGCATTAAACTTATGGATAAAACATACGAATAAAATGAAAAAATACCTCCTAGGAATTATTACAGTATTTGTGGTTTTTTTCTTTTCTGGATGTGTAGCTAAAATTGCAACTGCAGCTAGCATTGGCGATATTAAAACTATAGAGAAAGAACTTAATAACGGTGTAGATATAAACACGCTAAGTTTAGAATATACGCCAATATCTTGGGCGGCACATAATGGACAACTAGAAGCTGTTAAATATTTGGTAGAGCATGGTGCAAAAATTGATGCGGCTTATCCAGATAGCTATTGGGCACCATTGCATGCAGCATCGATACAAGGACATTTAGATGTTGTTAAGTATTTGGTGGAGCAGGGAGCCGATGTTAATATAAACAATGCCAAAACAACAAATGATCATTGGGGTGCTACACCTTTACATATGGCTGCAAACAAAGGCTATTTTAAAATAGTAAAATACTTGTCAGAACACGGGGCTGATCTCAGTTTATTGGACAATGATGGAAAGACTCCGATAGAGTCTGCAAGCGATTCCAAAATTATAAGTTATCTACAACAGCATGCAAAAAAAGACAGAGAGTTATATCTAAAAAAACAAGAAGAAAAACTGGCTCTAAAAAAAGAAAAAGAGCATGAAGATAAATTGAAAAAAGAGGTAGATACTTTTTTAAAAAACAACGACTTTGAAGGGTTGAAAAAATATACAGATGAAAACCCGGATAGCGTCTACTATATTTTTGATGACAGTATAAGACTCCTTTTTACAGGTCCTGCAGGTATGAAAGTTGGAGATATTAGAAAGCTGATTAATGATGGTAAGAGTGAGTTTTTAGTTGTTTCTTTAATAAAAAGGGTAAAAGTTCCGTATAAAGAGTTTACTTTAGATGAGATTGATCTGTTGATTAAAATGGGTTTGAGCGAAAAAATTATAGCTACAATGATCGATGTAACAACAGAGATATTAAAAGATAAAGAAAAAAGAGAGTATCAGGAATTTTTACTCTCAGAACAAAAAAGGATGTTAGAAGAGCAAAATAAAGCAAAAGTTATTTATCAAGCTCCAAATACACAGTCAAACGGTATTGGTGATCAGATAAAAGATGAGTTAATAAAACAAGGTGTTAAGCAACTGTTTGAACACCTGTTTTAAATCTAGAATTTTATTCTTTAGTAACAATATAAAGTTGTTCGTGTTCTAGCTCTTTTAGTATATCCATAACACTTACAAAGTCTTGGAAGCGTGATTCCTTATCGCTTCTAAGAATAACTGTCTGCTCTTTTGAGATAGTGCTTAGGTTTTCTTTTAGGCTTTTTAGATTTACTCTGTTTTTTTCAAAAAAGATCTCACCTTTCGCGTTTACGTATATGGTTACTTCTTTTTTAGTATCTTGCTTGTCTGCTTTTTTTGCTTCTGGAAGATTTACGGGAATTACACCCTGTTTTATAAAAGTAGCAGTAGTTAGAACCATAACTAAAAGCACAAGCATAATATCAATAAACGGTATAACGTTTATCTCATCAAATCTTTTTGGAGCTTTTTTGCACTTAGCCATTTTTTATATCATACTTTGTTAAGATTTTTTCTATTTTTCTTAAAGAGATAGTATAGAAGATGATTGATGGAATTGCCACAATCAGACCCATAGCAGTAGCTTTAAGCGCTAGAGCAAGACCAACCATTATTTTTTTTGCATCAACCGCACCTGCATCACCCATAGTATAAAAAGTCAGCATAATTCCAAGAACAGTACCCAAAAGTCCTACATATGGAGCATTTGAGCCTATAGCACTTATGATGCTGATGTTGTCAGTCAGATCAAGCTCTAAGTTGTCTCTGTTATCATAATCATCAAGGCGTACACTTCTGTAAAACATCATTCGCTCTATGAATAGCCATAGAGTAACGATACTCATAATTACAAGTATCCCCATTACTCCATAATCTACAGTTTGTTCAGCATACGCTAAAAGATTTGAATTGCTCATTTGTTTCCTTATTTAAATTCTAAAATTATTTTTGTTCCGACATTTGGTTTTGAATCTATTGAAAGCTTTATATTTTGTTTGTCACAAAACCTTTTTACTAAACTAAGCCCGATTCCAAAACCTTGTGCATCTGAATCACTTTGATAGTATTTGTCAAATACACGAACGACTTCATTTTCATCCATTCCTTGACCGTAATCTTGGATGGTTAGTTTTTTATTTTTTAAAATAATATCTATATTGTCGTTATTTTGGCTGTATTTTACCCCATTATCAATAATATTGTCAATTACCTTACTTAGACCTATCTTGTCATTTGTAATCTGTGTTTGTTCAAGTTCTGAATTTATTTTTTTGTTTGGATAGATCCCTTGTAAAAACTCTACACGCTCTTTAACAAGCGTATCTAGATAAAACTCTTCATCTATCTCTTTTGTAGTATGGGTTTTGATCATATAATCAAGCTCGTTATAACGTTGTTGAAGCATATCTGATGCACTTAGAATTCTTGAGATTCTTTTTATATCTTTTTCATTTGTTATATTTTTTTTGAGCATCTGTGAATTTGTTTTAATGGTTGCTATTGGAAGGTTTAACTCATGTAGAGTCTCTTTTGAGAGCTGCTCAATATTATTTAAATGATCTGTTAGAGGTTTCACGGCAAGCTTTGATATAAACACACCTGAAAATATAGCCAGTGTTGCCAAAATTGCTAAGAGAAGGTAAGGATCATCAAATGCTAAAACTTCTAAAAAATAGTAAAATACACCCAAAAAACCTATGGTTGTAAAAAAGTAATATATAAAAATATTTAGACGTAGATTATAAAACAAGTTTGTATCCGACTGCTCTTATATTTTGAATATTTACATCAGGAAGCAACTGCTTAATACGGTTTATATAAACCCTTAATGCACCGTCACTTCCACCCTCTCCAATACTCCATAACTCATCCAAAATAAGCTCTTTAGGAACAGTTGAATTTACATGCTTCATAAGTAAAAGCAAGAGTTGATACTCTTTTTTTGAAAGATCTAGTTCTTCATTGTTGTAAAGGATTCTTTTATGAACTTCATCATGGCAAAGTTTGTCAATGCATTCAGATTTTTTTGCAGGCATAGTTCTTTTTAAGATAGATGAGATTCTAACTAAAAGTTCATCGTTATCAAACGGTTTTTTTATAAAATCATCGCAACCGTTTTGAAAACCCTGCATAAGTTTATCTTTCTCTTGGTGTGATGTAAGATACACGGCAGGTGTGTTGTCTTCTGCTTCTCTTAGCTCTTTTAGCAAAGTTAAGCCATCAATTTGAGGGACGTTTATATCAAGAATATACAGATCAAATTTTTTATCAAATGTTGCATCTAGTGCATCTTGACCGTTAGGAAAATGATGAACTTCATAGCCATCATCTTCTAATAGATCTACCAGTGTCTCTCCCAGTAAAATATCGTCCTCAAGCAGTAGTATCTTATTCAACGCTTTGAATTGCCCAGTTAATTAATTTACCTGCATATAAAGGCACAACACCTGAATAGCTATCAGGAATTTCAAAAGGGCGTTTTTCTAAAACAACCTCTTTAAACTCAGGGCATATACCGTATATGCTTTGGGCATTGTCGCTTACAAATGCTTGTAGATTTTCTAGTTTATCATACTGCTCAAATATTTCACATAGCAGTTGTAATGCAATTGGTGCGGTAAATACACCTGCTGCACATCCGCAAGATTCTTTTTTATCTCTTGGATGTGGCGCAGAATCTGATCCAAACATAACTTTTGGATGAGCTTCCAGAGCTACACTTAAAAGAGCATCGAGATCTTCAGGGCGCTTTGCAATAGGCTTACAAAAGTTATGTGGCATCATCATTCCGCCAACTACGTCATCAAGAGTTAAAAGCAGGTGGTGAACAGTAATAGTTGCATATAGATTTTCATACTTATCAAGCATATCGACAGCGGCTTTTGTAGTTATATGCTCCATAATAATTTTTAGGTTTGGAAAGTTTTTTGCAAGAAGTTCATATATACTCATGAACTCGGCTTCTCTATCCATTACAAAACCTGCAGTTTCACCGTGCACACATAAAGGGATCTCTAACTCACTCATAGCTTCTAGCGTCTCACGCATCTCTTCAATATCAAAACTGCTTACACCGCCTTCAGAGTTTGTAGTAGCACCATCAGGATAAAGCTTTATAGCTGTTATATGATCAGCAACGCTTTCTAAAAATGCTTTGTCGTAGTTTTTATAAAAAAGTGTCATATACGGTTCAAAATAATCATTTGGAACCGTAGCCATAATACGCTCTTTATATTTCTTCACATCATCTAAAGTTGTAACGGGCGGTACTAGATTTGGCATAATAATAGCACCTGAAAAACTGTAAGCAGTAAGTGGAGCTACATTTTCAAGCATAACACCATCACGTAGGTGTAAGTGCATATCAAGCGGCATTAAAAGAGTGTGAGTTTTCATAAAAATCCTTAACAAAATATCTTTATGTATTTTAACAAAATAATCTTTATCAAACGTTATATTAAGGATAAACAAAAACATATAAGATATAATAATAATTATGGCCGAAAATAACAACAAAAAATATAGATTTATAAATGAACACAACATTGTTAACTTATTGGCATACGGTCCATTCATATTTATACCTTCTGTTATTTTACTATTTAGCTTTCTAATAATAAATGCCAGTAATCAAAGTTATGAAAAAAATGTTGCAGAAATAGAAAAAGACTTACATAATGCATATAGAAAAACAATCAAAAGTAGAGTCAATTCTATTGTAGATTATATAACTTATCATAAAAGTATTACTCAAGATCAGATGAAATACCGTATACAAAAAAGAGTAAACAATGCTATAAAAATTGCAAAATCTTTAGAAAAAAAATATAGAGCGAGTAAGTCAAAAAAAGAGATACAAGAACTTATTATTGAAACATTAAGACCTTTAACCTGGAATGGGGGAGAAAGTTTTATATGGATATTGGATTATAAGGGTGTATTTTACCTAGCTCCTGAGTACTTAAGGCATTTAGAAGGTAGTTCAATCATCAATTTTAAAGATGCAAGCGGTAAAGAGATAATAAAAGAGGAGATTGATATATGTAAAAACGAAGGGGAGGGTTACCTTTGGGATACATTTACCAGACCAAATAAAGGGATGAACAAACAGTACCATCAGCTTGCATATGTAAAAAAGTTTGGCTTATATGATTGGTATATGGGCTCATCTGAGTATCTTGATTCTGCATCAAAACGATCAGATGAGATGTTGATAAAAAGTTTATACAGTATTGATAAAATGAGTTCAAACTATATCTATATAGTGAATAAAAATGCAGAGATTATTATGCACTCAACAAATTCTAAACTGGTTGGGAAAAATATATCAAATTTTAGTGAAGATACAAACAAAGTTTATCTTGCTATTAAAGATATGTTTGAAGATAAAAAGTTCGGTTACGTAACTTACAAATGGCAAAACCCAGCTTCTGGTAATGTTGAGATAAAGTATGCATATGCACAGCAGGTTCCAAATTCAGACTGGGTTGTCGTGAGCGGATATTATGAGTCAAGTATAAGAAAGAGTGCCGCTGAGCAAAGCATTGTGTTAGATGAGGCTCATGATATGAAACTAAATAATATCATTTATGGTAGTTTTGCCTTACTTTTTATCTCATTGATTATCTCATACCTTATTTCTAACTATGTAAAAAAAGCGTTTGAGAGACACCATAAACAGATCAATTTAAAAGCTAACGAGCTAAAAAATTTAAATATGTCTCTAGAATTAAAAGTAAAAGATAGAACAAAACAACTTGTCCAAATAACAAAAGAGTTGGAGAAGATTGCAAAAACAGATTATTTGACTCAAGCACATAACCGTTACTCAATTATAAAGATTTTAGACCATGAGATAAAAAGAGCTGCTAGAAACAACACAAAACTGTGTTTGGCTATGGCGGATGTTGACTGGTTTAAAAAGATAAATGATGAGTTTGGTCATGACAAAGGTGATAGTGTTCTGATTCGTATGGTTGATATTATTAAGAAAAATATTCGTGAAATTGATCATATAGGAAGATACGGCGGTGAAGAATTTTTGTTAATATTGCCGGACACAGGTATGGATGATGCAAAGCATTCTTTAGAAAGAATTATGAAAAATATTTCTGAGTATAATTTTGAAATTGATAAACAAGTTACTTTAAGTATAGGTTTAGTTGAATTTCAAAATAACGAATCAATAGACAGTTTGCTAAAAAGAGCAGATGATCTATTGTATAAATCAAAAGAAAATGGTAGAAATCTACTTTCAGTATAAAATTAAGAGGGATTAATGGTAAAAACAATATATTTAAAAGATTATAAAAAACCTTACTACAAAGTGAAGAGTTTAGATTTAACGTTTGAACTTGAAGAGGAATTTACTACGGTTACGAATGTTATGCAGATTAAATCTCAGGAAATTGATCCTGCATTTACATTAAAGCTTGACAGTATCGATCTAGAACTATTGGAAATATATATAAATGATTTAAAAATAGATGATACTAGATACAGCTATAAAGATGAAGTATTGAGTGTAAATAATGTCCCTGCTGAGTTTACGTTAAAGATAAAAAATAAAATATATCCGCAAAACAATACAGAATTGGAAGGTTTGTATAAGTCAGGTTCAATTTTTTGTACTCAAAATGAACCTGAAGGTTTTAGAAGAATTACCCCGTATATAGACAGGCCTGACGTTATGTCTGTGTATACGACAACTGTTATAGCGGACAAAAAAAGATACCCTGTACTATTAGCAAACGGAAATAAAAAAACTACTAGTGATTTAGGTGATAAACATAGTGTTACATGGTTTGATCCTCATCCTAAACCATCGTATCTTTTTGCATTGGTTGCCGGTGATTTAGGTTCCATAACAGATAGTTTTACAACTATGGGTAAAAAAGAGATCGAGTTAAATATATATTGTGATCTTGGAAACGAATCAAAATGTTACCACGCTATGAAATCACTTAAAGATGCAATGCTATGGGATGAGCAAAAGTATGGTCGTGAGTATGATCTGGATATCTACAATATAGTGGCGGTTGACAGTTTTAATATGGGTGCAATGGAGAACAAGGGGCTTAATATTTTTAATTCCCATTATGTTTTAGCAAATGAAGAACTTGCAACCGACAGGGACTTTATGGGTATTCAAAGTGTAATTGCACATGAGTATTTTCATAATTGGACAGGTAATAGGATTACGTGTCGCGATTGGTTCCAACTGACTCTAAAAGAGGGTCTTACTGTTTTTCGTGATCAGTGTTTTTCTGCTGATCTAAACTCTAAAGAGGTTCAGCGTATAGAAGATGTAAAAGCTCTGCGTGATCGTCAGTTTGTTGAAGATGCATCACCAACATCACACCCGATTCAGCCCGAGTCATATATATCTATGAATAACTTCTACACCGCAACCGTATACGAAAAAGGTGCTGAGGTTATCCGTATGATTCACACTCTTTTGGGAGAAAAAAACTACAGAAAAGCAACCGATCTGTATTTTCAAAGTTTTGATGGTCAGGCTGTAACTACAAAAGATTTTTTATGGGCAATGAGTGAAGCAAGCGAAGTTGACCTGACACAATTTGAGAGATGGTACCACCAAAACGGAACACCTAGGTTACTGGTAAGTGAAAAATATGAGAATGGTACTTATACACTTCGTTTAACTCAGGTAATTCCAAATACGCTAGATGGAAAAGCTCAAAAAGCTTACTATTTTCCTCTGAAAATAGCACTATTAGAAGAATCTGGCAGGGAAAGTTTAGAGGAGATAATAATAGTTTCAAAAGAGTTTGAAGAGTTCACTTGGAAACTTCCTTCTAAGCCTATTTTATCGATCAACCGTGACTTTTCAGCACCTGTAATTATCAAACAGGAAAAAAATGATTACCCATTTTTAAGCAGACACGACTCAAACTCTTTTGTGAAATATGAGTCTATGCAGTCATATGCTATTGAGACACTTGAGGATATGATGAATGCAAAAGAGATAAATGAAGATTTTGTAAAAACTTACGGGTTTATTTTAGATGCAAAGCTGGATCTGTCATTTAAAGCACTTGTACTTGAACTGCCTTCTATATCTACGCTTATGCAAAGACAAGAGGTGGTTGATTTTGAACCGCTGTATGAGGTAAGAGAAAAACTGAAAAAACATCTTGCTAGTGTATATAGAGATAAACTTATCGTACTGTACAAACAAAACCATCAACCTAAAAATGACGCAATTGATTCACAGAGTATGGGTGAGCGCGCAATTAAAAATAGGGTTTTAAAAATGTTGAGTGCTCTTGAAGATGTGGAAATTACAGCTTTAGCTTATGATCAATATGAAAACTCTGTAACGATGACTGATAAAATAATAGCCTTGGATATACTTGAAAATACGACACAAAAAGAGAGTGCAATCGCTTTAGCAGATTTTTATTCAAAATATAAAAAAGACACACTCGTAATGAATAAATATTTTGCAATACTATCGGCATCTGAGAGAGCTGGTACTCTAGATCGTGTTATGGCTCTTCAAAACGATGAGGCTTATGATGAAAAAGTACCAAATCTTGTACGTTCACTAATTGGAGTATTTGCAAGAAACTATAAACACTTCCATGCAAAAGACGGACTAGGGTATAAATTTGTTGCAGATAAAATTTTAGAGATAGATAAAATCAATGCTCAAATGGCCTCAGCGTTAGCAGGTGCATTTAAAATATATGAGAAGATGAATGATACCAATAAAGCCCTCATAAAAACTGAACTCGAAAGAATTGTTAGTGTTGAATCACTTTCTAAAAACTCGTATGAGATCATAAGTAAAATATTAAAAAAATAGCTGACATGAAGATTAAAAGTAAAGAATTAGTAAAGCATAGAAGTAATTTTATAGAAGCTAAAGAGGATATATTGGCAAATTGGATTTCATATGATTCTCCAAAAAAAATACTTCTTCAGCACTCAATTGAACCAAAAAGCTTTATAGAGATATACGGTTCTGGCGTGTTTGATTATTTTATGGGTGTTATAAGTGGTGAAACAGAGATTGGCAACTGCCCTGTAATGAAAGAACTTTTAGCTTATCTAAAAAACAGAGAAATCAGTGCAGATGAGCTTTTTGAAATATGTAGTCACTTTCGCCGTTCTATGGTTGATTTTACATATGACGCAAAGATTAATTCAAAAGATATTTTTGATGAGATCTCATATCTGTTTGATCAAAACTTTCGAGGAATACTTAGATACTATACAGATACAATCTTTCAAAAACTTACAGATGCTAGGGCAAAAGCCGAAAAAGCAACTTTGGCAAAAGATCATTTCCTCTCCAACATGTCACATGAGATACGTACACCATTAAATGCAATTATTGGTTTTGTAAATGTTCTTAGAGATGAAGAGTTGTCTGATAAACACAGAAACTATTTAGATACTATTAATACAAGTGGTGAAACACTTCTTAGTATTATTAACGATATATTGGATTTCTCAAAACTAAGAAGCGGCGAGTTTACAATAGAACCTAAGTTTTTTTCTCTTCATGATGAGATCAGCCATACACTGGAGTTGTTTGTTGCTTCAGCATCAAATAAAAATATCACAATAGTCTCTTTTATAGATCCTAAAATTCCAGGTGAAATATATGCAGATGCACTTAGAATTAAACAGATAATATCAAATTTTTTAAGTAATGCCATAAAGTTTACACCACATGGCGGTAGAATATCTGTTGAAGCTAAATGTAAAGATCAGATGCTTAGTATAAGTGTAAATGACAGCGGTGTAGGTATAAGTGAAAAAAATCAAAAGATTATTTTTTCTGCGTTTACGCAAGCACATGACAAGACATTGGATTTTACAAGCGGTACAGGACTT
This sequence comes from Sulfurimonas sp., assembly GCF_041583195.1. Classification (NCBI taxonomy): domain Bacteria; kingdom Pseudomonadati; phylum Campylobacterota; class Epsilonproteobacteria; order Campylobacterales; family Sulfurimonadaceae; genus Sulfurimonas; species Sulfurimonas sp. Next base: position 18,008 of record NZ_JBFHGL010000011.1, on the reverse strand, counting down.
GGCTTATCAATATGTAGACAACTGGCAAACCTGATGAAGGGTGATGTCCATGTTGAGTCAAAACTGGGCGAGGGTAGTACATTTTATCTTGATGTGCCTGTAAAAGTAGAGAGTCTGACTTGTACGGTTATGGGTGGTATGCCAAACATATTTGATAAAAAAATTGTTTTTTATTTTAACAATGAAAAAAGCAGATACAAACTTGACTCTATACTGAGATATTTTAATTTATTTGATATAAAGATTGATATAGTTAATAATCTTGATATTGCATTTGATATTGCATTTTTTATAAGTGAAGATCTGCAAGATAAGACTCTTAAAGAGTATATTATAAATTCAGCAGATAAAAAATATATAGCTTTAATGAGTAAAGAAAACAGTGAATATGAAGGGTATCAGCATATACAGTCAGCTACTTTCCCTCTATATTGTGCAAAGTTTAAATCTAAGTTTCTGGCACTGTTAAATCCTAGCAAGAAACATATAATAAACCAGCGTAAAATAAAGAGCTATAAAGGGAAAATACTGGTTGCTGAAGATAATGAAGCAAACCAAGAACTGATAAAAATAATGTTGTCAAAATACGGTCTAGATTTTGATATAGCAAACAACGGTTTAGAAGCATATGATCTATATAGGGAAAATAACGATGAGTATGATCTTATACTTATGGATGAGCAGATGCCTATAATGGACGGGAATAAGTCTGTTGCAAAGATACTAAACTATGAAAAAAATATAGGATTAAAACATACTCCGATTTCAGCACTTACTGCTAACGTGATCAAAGGGGCTAAAGAGCGTGGTCTTAAAAGCGGATTTGATTCATTTTTAGGAAAACCTATAGTTATAAAAGAGCTTGAAAAAGTTTTTGACAAATATCTTGAAGAAGATGATAAAAAACAAGTAAAAAGTAAAGTTGTAGAATCTAGTAAAAGTGTAGAAGGTCTTGATACGGACAAGCTTATGGAAGAGCTGCAACTAACAAGAGATGAACTTACAATGCTTCTTGAGTTGTATCTAAAAAAGATGTCAACTATTTTACCAGAACTTGCAATTTCAATAGATAAAAAAGATTATAAAAATATAGCTTTACAATCTCATAGTATCAAAGGATCAAGTGCAAACTTTAGAATAGAGTTCTTACAAAAGTTAGCAAGTGAAATGGAACAAAAAGCAAAAGCAAAAGTAGATGATTATAACTATAAAGGATCTTATGAAGATATTTATAAATATCTTCAAAGTATTAAAGTAGTTTAGTTATTCTTCTATAAAATAACCTATACCTGAGGCATTTTTTATAATATCTGTCTCAAGTTTGTTTCTAAGTCTCCATACCAGTGTTCTCACACTGTTTTCAGTTGCTCCGCTCTCATCCCAAACATAATCTCTTGCTTGCTCAAACGTAACAACCTGACCAAGTTGAGCTACAAGTAGACGTAAAAAAGCATTCTCTTTTTTTGTCAGTTTGATCTTTTTACCCTTGTAAAAAGTTTCACATATAGATATATCAAGATGATAATCACTTCCAAAAGGAACAATAGGTTCATCTGAAGCTCTTTTAGAATATAAAAGTTTTTCAAGATTTAGCTTATCCATTTTAAGTGAGCTTAGATCATCTTTTCTAGAATTTTCAACATCAAATTTAAATAAAGCCATCTGAATAGTCGCATGAAGTGAGCTTGGATCAAACGGTTTTACGATATATCCGTAAGGTTCTGTGATTTTAGCTTGAGATATAATATCATCATCGCTGTGAGATGTTAGGTATATAAATGGAATATTATATTGTTGTTTAATAAACGTAGCTAACTCAATCCCATCGGATATATCTTGGAGAGATATGTCAATAATTGCTAAATTTGGTATATTAGTAGAAATTTTATTTTTTGCATCTGTTACGTTAGAACAAACTGCTACCACGTTATAACCGTGTTTTTGTAACGACATACTGAGATTTAAGGCTGTTATCTCGTCGTCTTCAACAATAATAATATCTACTGGTTGTGTCATTATCTTCCCTAATATAAAATGTAACTACTTTGTGATAAATAAGATGTTATTATAATACAATTTTATACATATAGCAAAGATAAATTAAAAAATATCACACTTTGTGATAATTATCGTAACAATTTATATAATAACTTTGTTTCTACCACTCTCTTTAGCTTCATATAGTAGCTGATCAGCGGATGCATATATGTTATCAGAATCTTTTAGTGACTCATCTTTTTTAACAATTAATCCCGCAGAAGCAGTAACATATTTGCTAGCAGAATTTTTTTCATGTGGTATTTTAAGTTCCTCTATCTCTTTTATTATTTTTTTGGCAAATTCAAATGAACACTCTTTATTTACACCTGAAAAAATTATTCCAAATTCTTCTCCACCTAGTCTAAAAGCATAGTCACTTGTTCTTTTTGTATTTGTAGATAAAACTTCACCTATTTTTTTGAGTACGGTATCTCCATATATATGACCATATGTGTCATTGTATAGTTTGAAGTGATCTACATCCAAAATCATAAAACTTAAAAACTTGCCGTCACGTCTGGCTCTGTTTATCTCTTTTTCTATTGTTTTATTAAAGAATCTTCTATTATATAGGTTGGTTAGTTCATCAGTGATTGACAAGATCTCAATATTTTTTTTATCGGTAATATCATGTCTAATAGAAGTAAAACTGATAAGATTGTTATTCTTATCATACTGAGGTGTGATTGTTGTCTCTACCCAATATGAACTTCCGTTTTTTCTTCTGTTCAAGATCTCCCCAGACCATTGCTTACCATTTTTTATATAACTCCATAGCTCTTTATACAACTCTTTAGGCATATCAGGATGTCTTACTATATTGTGATGTTTTCCAATAAGTTCATCTTTGGAATATCCGCTTATATCACAAAATGCCTGACTAGCTTTTATAATAACACCTTTAGTATCGGTAGTTGAGGTAATTACATTTTTATCAACAATATCAAGATATTCTACGATTTTATCATTTGCAATTTCTAGCTCTACATTTGTTTTTTCTACTATTTCTATCTCATCTTTATACTCTTTATATAAAAAGTAAAATGCGATTATATATGCTAATAATCTTAAAATATGCCATAACCACCATTGAGCATCCCATACTACAGAAGATAAAAATAAAACACCTGCAATGCCAAACAGCATAGTATGTCCCGCAAATAGCAGTTCATCCAAGTTGTTTGTTTTCATGTAGTTGGATATAAACTTTACAGATGCTATAAAAAAACCTATTCCGCCAATGATATTTAGAAAATTTGCTGCTGTTGTGAACGAGTTGTCATCATTAAGCATTGGTGGAATCAGCTCATGAAAATATATTGATAATAGAGAAAATATTATGGGAAATACTATGAATAAAACAGGTATAGATATATATACTTTTCTTGATACTTGTACATTTTTAAGCCATACACTTATAAAAAACAGACCACCAAAAAACACGGCGGTAGAATGCAGCCATACAAACATTTTACCAGGCATTACAGAAGCATGAAATATATCTATGATTCCCATAGCTAAAAGTGCCGTAGTTGAAAAGTTGAAGTGGTTTAATATATGCTCTTTAGATGATTTTACATAAAAGATCATAGATATTACAATCGCTATGATCCCACCTGAAGTTTCTATTACAGAGTGTAGAGGTATACTTATAAAACGTTCAGATACAATTGAGTTTAGAACAGTACCTAAAATAATAGGCGTTATTAATGTAATTATAATTACTAGTACAATATTTTTTATTTTACTAAAACTAAACACTAAACCCCTTTTTAGCTAGTATTAGTAATTATACCATTATATATAAATTAACTAATTACATAACTGCTTTAAATTAAACCAAGTAGTGCTATAAGAAGTACCGGAGGAGTTACAACAAGACCTACCTTCATGTATTCACCCCAAGTTATTTTTACACCTTTTTTTGCCAGTACATGCAGCCAAAGAAGAGTAGCTAGTGAACCTATAGGTGTCATTTTAGGACCTAGATTTGAACCTAATATGTTGGCATATACAAGAGCTTCATTACCTACGTAACCAACTTTGTCAATTGCAATATCCATAATCATGATAGTTGGCATATTATTCATAACAGAACTTATAAATGCAGATAAAAAACCTGTTCCAATAATAGCTGTAGTATTTCCATAGCTATTTAATGTAGTTATCCAAGAAGCTATTACATCTGTAAAGCCTGCGTTTTTAAGACCGTATACTACTACATAAAGTCCAATACTAAACCAAACAACCTGCCAAGGTGCAGCTTTGATCGTCATGATAGGTTTTACAGCTTTATATTTGTTTGCAATAAGTAAAAATACCAATGCACCACCAAGAGCAAAAACAGAAACAGGTAGATTATAGAAATCTCCAATAAAATATCCTGCCATTAAAAGCCCAAGAAAAAACCATGAAAATTTAAACATTGTATGATTTTTAATTACTGAAGTTGCCTCAGGAAGAGTAGATACATCTACTTTAAGAGGAATATCTTTGCGGAAGTAGATCCAAAGGACTATGATCGAAGCAAATATACTTAATAGGTTTGGTAAAAACATATTTTTCGCATACTCGACAAAACCTATGTCAAAATATCCAACCGTTACTATATTTGTAAGGTTTGAGATAACTAAAGGATTTGATGCACTGTCTCCTATAAAACCTCCTGCCATTAAAAAAGCAAAAATAGCCAGAGGATTCATCTTTAAATATTTCATCTTAGCTAGAAGAATAGGTGTTAGAATCAATGCAGCTCCATCATTGGCAAAAAATGCCGCAACTAAAGCACCAAGAAGCAAGATATACACAAACATCTTATTTCCACTTCCACCGCTCAGTTTTGCCATTTTAATAGCTGAGTATTCAAAAAAGCCTATCTCATCTAAGATCATTGAGATAATTATAATACCTATAAATGCTAACGTTGCATCCCATACGATGTCAATTACAGTAAATACATCTGTGAAATTAACCACTCCTACAAGCAATGCAATTATTGCACCGACAACAGCTGTTGTTCCTATTTGAAGACCTTTAGGTTGCCAAATTACAAATACTAAGGTTATTAAAAATACAGCTATTGCAAGGGTCATAGAATTACTCCGAATTAAGATCATTTTAGAAACTATAGCAAAATAAAATCATTATATCAAGATATATTGATATATATCTGTTTTTATGTTAGACTTTTATGAACAAAAGGAGTTGCTTTGGATATATTTTTAAAAAGTGTATCGGCTTTAAATGATGAAACAAGAGTTTTAATACTTAGATTCTTAGATGAGAACGGACAGTGTTGTGTTTGTGATCTTCAAAACTCTCTTAATATGATTCAATCACGCCTATCACGCCATCTTAAACTATTAAAAGAAGCAGGTTTTATAAGAGTTGACAGAAAAGGGACGTGGGCTTATTATTCTATACGAAGTCCGCTTGACAGGTTTCGAAGTGAAGCTATAGAGGAGATCAGACATCTTGATATAAACTTACCAAAACTAAAAAAAATATCAGAAAGTGGAGAATGTAAAATATGAAAAAAAACGTACTAATCTTATGTACAGGAAATAGTTGCCGCTCTATTATGGCAGAAGCTTTAATTAATTCAAAACTTGGAGAGTGTGTAGAAGCTCAAAGTTCAGGTGTAAAAGCCAGTGGAGCTGTTAATCCAAATGCAGAAGCACTTTTAAAAGAGAAAGGTTACTGGAGAGATGATTATCACTCTAAAGTGATCGAGACTGTGCTTGATACTCCGTTTGATCTGATAGTAACTGTATGTGATCATGCAAAAGAGACATGTCCTATGTTTCCAAAAGCAGTCAAAACTATACATGTAGGTTTTGATGATCCTAGTGGAAAAGCAGTAGAAGAATACGCGATAACACTTGATTTGATAGAAAAAGAACTATTACCTGTAATAAAAGAGGAACTTTGCTAGATGTGGCATGAATTATCCCGTAGCTTTGTCTTTGAATTTTTAAATATACAAGGCAAGTTAGCAGATGCTCTGCATTTTTTTATATACGATACTATAAAGATATGGTTTTTACTGATCACTATTATATTTGCAGTGTCATTCTTGCGAACATGGGTAAATACTGAATATGTACGTGCTCACCTGCAAGGCAAGTCAGCATTTTACGGACATGTGGCAGCTTCACTTTTTGGTGTTGTAACACCTTTTTGTTCATGTTCTGCAATTCCTCTGTTTTTGGGTTTTATACAGGCTAGAATTCCCATAGGAGTAACATTTAGTTATCTAATATCTGCACCTATGAATAATGAAATAGCAATTGCTATGCTGTTTGGTATATTTGGTTGGGAAATCACTCTTTTATACATAGCATTTGGTCTTAGTGTAGCAATACTTGGCGGATACCTAATTGGAAAAATGGATATGGAGAAAGAGGTGCTTTTAGATGTAAAACCGATTGAGGGTGAACTTGAAGCTGACTTGGTAAGGTTATCTTTTAAAGAGAGATGCAAAGAAGCTTGGAGTTATACTCTAGATATATTTAAAAAGATCTATATATATGTGATGGTAGGAGTTGGAGTAGGGGCTTGGATACATGGTTATATACCTACTGATTTTATAGCTAGCTATACGGGAGAGGGTAATCCATTTGCCGTTATAATTGCAGTATTAATGGGTATACCGATGTATTCTAATGCAGCAGGTGTTATGCCGCTAGTAGAGGTTCTTACATCCAAAGGGATGCTTTTAGGGACAGCTCTAAGTTTTATGATGGCGGTTACGGCACTTAGTTTGCCGGAAGCTTTGATACTAAAAAAGATAATCTCACTTAGATTGATAGCTATATTTTTTAGTATTGTCGGAAGCGGGATAATAGCTATAGGCTATTTGTTTAATATAATTTTATAAGGAGAGAATATGAAAATTGAGATTTTAGGAACTGGATGTGCAAAGTGTAATCAGTTAGAAGCTGTAGTTAAAGAAGCAGTTGCAAAAAGCGGTAAGTTTGCTCAAATAGAAAAAGTAGATGATATGATGAAAATAATGGAGTATCAGGTAGTAAGTACACCTGGACTTGTAATTGATGGTAAAGTTGTAAGTACCGGTAAAGTTTTAAGTGTTGATGAGGTTATTGCGCTTATGTCTTAGTATAATATACTTTTTACCGGTTTCTAATGTTTTATGTTATAATTTATTTGAATATTAAGAGAACTTGATTTGAAGTCAGGATAATTTTCAATTTTAGTATCATAGTTGAACCCAAAAGGTAGACATAATGAACACGGTAAGAAAAAAAAGTTTAATATTGTTAATATTTTTAAGTATTTCATTAGTAGTATATTATTTTGTTCAACAATTATATTTCTTCAATACTACACAGGAAATAGCTCTTAATAATGCTAGTGATAAAGTTAAAGAAAGAGAAATCATATTTAAAACTTTTCTCAAAGATGCAGAAAATGATTTAGTATCAATTAGAAACTCTACACTTTTTCAAAACTATCTGAAATACAGTAATAACTCACAACTATTAGAAGATATGTTTATAACATATTCAAAAGCTAATTCAAATTTTATGCAGCTACGTTTTATTGATAAAAATGGATTAGAAAAAATAAGAGTTGATAAAAGATCAGAGAATTCAGAACCTTATTTAATATCAAGATATGATCTTCAAGATAAATCGGACAGATATTATTTTGAAGATTCAAAAACAAAAGAGCTGGAAAAAGTTTGGTTTAGTGCACTTGATTTAAATGTTGAAAGAGGAAAAGTAGAAGTTCCTTACAAACCAACCCTAAGAGCAGTATTACCAATAACTGATCTGTATGGAAATTTTGGAGGTATACTTATAATAAACTACTTTATGAAAGAGTTTTTATTAAAGTTTACTAACACACCATTTTATGACATGGTCCTGTATAATGATAAAGGATACACCATGTACCACTATGGACAAACTTGTGCTACGGAAGAAAAGTGTTGGGGTAACTCGCTAGATCATAAATATAATATATCAAATGATTTTGAAGATGATTATAAGCTTATACTTTCAAAACCAATGTTAACAACTAATTCATTTTTATCTAAAAAAATGGATGTTGAAATCAATGATGGTATAAATATTATATTGAAATTAAGAAAAACATATTTGGATGAACAACAAAAAAGAAATACAGAGCAATTTTTTATAAATTCTTTGTTAACTATAGTGTTTTTATTGTTAATAGTTTATTTTTTCTTTTCAAGACTCAAACATGATGAAGAGACTATATTTACATTTGCTAGATTTGTTGAGGAAAAAGATACATATACTTCAGGGCATTCGAAAAGAGTGGCTATATATTCAAGAGAGATTGCTAAGTTCCATGGACTTTCCGGTAGTATTCAAGATAAGATATACAAAGCAGGATTAATACATGATATTGGAAAGTTAGTAACACCTGAATCTGTACTATTAAATCCTAAAAAACTTTCTAAAAGTGAATATGAATTGATGAAACTTCATGCATCTGTAGGTTCTGAAATGATTAGTCAAGTCTCTGACTTTAAAAGTATTGCAAAAATTGTTAGACATCATCATGAAAGATATGATGGTAAAGGTTATCCTGATGGAATATCTCAAGGAGATATACCTTTGCTCTCAAGGATTATGACTATTGCGGATGCGTTTGATGCGATGACTACTACAAGGATATATAAATCTAAAAAAACTATAGATGAAGCGATAGCAGAGATAATAAAATATTCTGGAACACAGTTCGATCCAGATTTGGTTAATAGTGCAGTAAAGTATTTTAAAACTCTAGATGATATTGAAGTAAGTGATCAAAATATATTTACAGAAGATAATATTGAGGCCAAAAGACTGGCTTACTTTTTTGAAGATCCTGTAACACTAAAATACAATGCAAAATACTTGGATGCAATACTCGCAAATAATGAAGGTGCTCAAAACTATAAATGTTTAAATATTATATCTGTAAGATACATGAGTAAATACAATAAACTGCATGGTTGGAATAAAGGCGACATTTTGTTACAAGAGATAGCTGAATGTTTACATGAAAAATACTCAGATTCAATAGTCTTTAGAATTCACGGTGATTATTTTGTCATATTAGGGTACGAGCATATATCAATAGACAGAGAAGAGATATTAAAATGTTTTCACGATTATATTATAGACTTGGAACTAAAACATATAGATTTAAGAGAAAATGAAATACTAAGTTACAAAATACTAGAAGAATATATGTGGTAGTATTCGATTTGTTATTAAGTGGCTCCGAATACTGGATTCGAACCAGTGGCCAAGTGATTAACAGTCACCTACTCTACCGCTGAGCTAATTCGGAATGTAAAAGTTTGAGGGTTCAATATATATGGCTCCGGATACTGGATTCGAACCAGTGGCCAAGTGATTAACAGTCACCTACTCTACCGCTGAGCTAATCCGGAATATATATGAGGCGAAATTATACTTTATGGTCTTCAAAAAGTCAAGTATTTTTGGCTATTTTTGACGTTTTCTTTTTAAATTATTTTCTGGAATGTAAAATTCTAAATTTCCAACTGTTTTTTTAACTAGTTTTTCACTCTCAATAAGTTTTTCAAGCCTTATTTTTGTCTCATCATCGAACAAAAGATCTATATCATCTTTGGTTAATGGTCTTTTATCTAATGTATTTATGATCTCTTCATTACTATAGTAGCTGTTATTTGGCTCTGCATGTATACGTGAAGCTATATGTATAGGTAATGAAGCATCAAACATTAAAGATATATCGTGTAGTTCTTTATAACTGATCCCAACAACAGGGTAGGCGGGTGGTCTGTCTATACTTCCAAGATCAACTCTTTGTATATGTTCAAGTTCCAAAAGGACTTTGTTTAGTCTTTTTACTTCATCTTTTGTATCGTTTAATCCATGTACAAAAAGGATCTCAATAAAGAGTTTGCCTTTATAGATTTTAGAAAATTCTATAACTTTTTCTACAACTTTATCTATATTTATATTTGAATAGGGACGGTCTATCTTTTTAAATATATCATCACTTACAGCATCTAAAGAGAGTTTTACCTGATCTAATTTAAGCAAAGAATTAAATGTAGACTCATTAACTAGGTTAGCAGAATTGGTAAGGATTAAAGTCTCTGTTTGAGCTTTTATTTTGTCTATTTCGTTAATTAGTTTATCCAGTTTTGGATAAAGAGTAGGCTCACCGTTTGCAGTCAGAGTTATAACATCTATCTTATCATTTAGATGTTTTTTTAACTCATCTATAATTGTTTGTACTTCAAGAACATCATTTTGTTTATCAACAGTTGCCGCAGGAGCTAACTCACAATAGAGACAGTCAAAATTACATTGTTTGAAAGCAGGGGAGAGATCGATACCTAAACTCATACCGAAACGGCGTGAGTTTATAGGTCCGAATATTATATTATTTTTTTCCACTTACTCTATGACACTCATTCACAAAGTGTATAGCATTTTCAACCGGAACATCTGGAAGAATTCCGTGACCAAGATTAAATATGTGACGTTTTCCGTCCATAGTTTCTTGGATAACTTCTACACATTTAGTTGTAGCCTCTTTAGAATAAAGACGACATGGTTCCATATTTCCTTGAAGAACATACTTATCACCTAGATGCTTTTTAGCTAAAGCCATAGGTGTACCCCAGTCAATTCCCATAACATCAAAGTTTCCATACACTTTATCGCTAGTAATAAATGCCGCTACACCTTTAGGGAACATAATTACAGGGATATGAGGATATTTTTCTTTTAAATACTCAGCTATCTCAACCATGTACTTCCAAGAAAACTCATCATATTTTCCAGGCTCAATTGCAGCTGCCCACGAATCAAAGATCTGAACAACATCAACACCACTTTGTATTTGTTTTTCCATATACAGTTTTACAACATCAGTAACTTTTCTAAGGATATTGTGTAAAAGTTCAGGATTTGAGTACATCATTTTTTTACAAATATTATATGTCTTAGTACCTTGACCCTCGATCATGTAAGTAGCCAGTGTCCAAGGAGCTCCTGTGAAACCAATAAGTGCTTTGTTATCTCCACGTGCATCTAATTGCTCACGTAGAAGTTCAATAGTCTCATAAACATAAGTAAGTTTATTAGCAGCTTCTTCACCGCCTATTAATCTATCTATATCGTCTTGAGTTTTTATAGGATCTGAGAATTTTGGACCTTCACCTTTTACAAAAGATAGATCCATACCCATCTCATCAGGGATAACTAAAATGTCTGAAAATAAAATTGCAGCATCCACACCAACTATATCTAATGGCTGAATTGTAACTTCTGCTGCTTTTTTCGGATCATGACATAGGTCTAAAAAGCTTCCTGCTTCGGCACGAACTGCCATATATTCAGGCAGGTAACGACCTGCTTGTCTCATCATCCATACAGGAGTATATGGAGTCTCTTTACCTAAACATGCATCTACAAATATTTTACTCAAATCTTTTCCTTAAATTTTTAATGTTTTTTTCCAACTTTACCTAAAAAGTAAAGTCCTACTGCAACTGCTGTAATCGATAGTGCTAAATAAAGCATATCTAAAGGAGTTGCAAAATCTGTATCTCCAACTTTTTGGAAAAAACCTACAACTAAAACCATTACTATAACTTTACTAATCTTATCTTTTAGTTGATCCAGTGAGTGGATAGCAAGTAGCTGGTTGTCTTCACCGTCACTGTCTTTTGCAGCATCAATATCAGATATAAAAAGCTCATATAAACCAAAAGAGAATATAAGCATAACTACACCGATCAGGTATAGATCAACCGCACCTATAATTCCACCGACAACTTTTTCGTGAAAGTGCTCAGGATGTGCATGATTTAGATATGTATTTATAACATAAGCTGCAGTTTCATATACGTCAAAACTTGCTACAACAAAAAGTATAATAGCACCTAGAAGACCAAATACTACAGCCAAGATTATAATAAATCTTGAACTCCATAAACTGCTCTCAAAAATCTTTTCCATATTATTTGTTCTCCTCTAAAGCGATCCATTTTAATGCTATACGAACGGCATTTGTAGCCGCACCAACACGAACCTGATCGGCTGAATTAAACATATGAAGCATGTTTTTAGAATATATATCTTTTCTAATTCTTCCAACATATGTAGTGTCTGTATCAGTTGAGATAATAGGCATCGGGTATACACCGTTTTCTAAATCATCCATAACCTCTACGTTTTCAAAGCTATTTATAGCTTCTCTTGCTTTTTCAACATCCACATCTACACCGTCTTCAAAAGTTACTGTAATAGATTCAGTATGGCTTCTTAAAACAGGTACACGAACACAAGTAGCAGCTACTGCTATTTTCTTTTTCATAATTTTTTGAGTCTCGTTTACCATCTTCATCTCTTCTTTTGTAAAACCGTTTGGTTGAGGAGTGTCGATATGTGGTATAACGTTTAATGCAATCTGGTGCATAAATGCTTCTTTTTTACTATCTTCAAGTTTAAAAGCAAAGAAATCTTGCATTTGTCTTACAAGCTCTTCCATACCTGCTTTACCTGCACCACTTGTAGCTTGATATGTACTTACATCTACACGTTTGATCCCGTAAAGATTATCAAGTGGTTTTAAAACCTGAACCATTTGAATAGTTGAACAGTTTGGATTTGCAATAATACCAGTTTCACGCCATTTAGCTATATCTTCAGGGTTAACTTCAGGAACAACTAGAGGTACATTCTCATCCATTCTAAAGTGTGATGTATTGTCAATTACAACAGCTCCGCTCTCAACAGCATATTTAGCAAATTTAGCCGAAATACTACCACCGGCACTGAAAAAAGCTATATCTACTTGATGCTCATCAAATACTGTTTCTGTAAGTTCGTAAACTTTATGATCTTTCCCGTTAAACTCTATAGTGCTTCCAGCTGAGTTAGAACTTGCAAGAGGCAGTAACTCACCAATTGGAAAATCTATTTGTTCTAAAACACGAAACAGCTCTTCACCAACAGCACCAGTTGCACCAACAACTGCTACATTATATTTTTTACCCATAATTGTTTTTCCTTTTTAAATTTTATAGTCCACGAGACTCTAAATGTAATGAGTCGGCAGCTATTGTATTTCCATCACTTAAAATTGTCGCACGCTCAACCACAGAGATTAACTCACGAATATTTCCAGGCCAAGAGTATGCTAAAAGCTGATCTTTTGCTTCGTCACTAAAAGTCTTTTGTTCAAAGTCATATTTTTGGCAGTTTTGCTCTAAAGTAGCCTCAGCTATCTGCATAATCTCATCTTTACGATCTTTTAGAGGCGGTATGTTTAGTGGGATCGTATTTAGTCTGTAGTAAAGATCCTCACGAAACTCACCTTCTTTGATCTTATCGCTTAGGTTTGCATTTGTTGCAGACACTATACGCACATCAATTTTGATAGATTTTGATGAACCAAGACGTCTAACCTCTTTTTCCTGAAGTGCACGAAGAAGTTTTGCCTGAACACCGATAGGCATCTCACCAATCTCATCTAAAAATAAAGTTCCACCATTAGCTATTTCAAACTGTCCAGCTTTTGCTTCAGTAGCATCTGTAAAGGCACCTTTTTCAAATCCAAAAAGCTCACTCTCAATAAGATTATCAGGAATTGCTGCCATATTTATAGCTACAAATGGTTTTTTTGCCCTAGGAGAGTTTTTATGGATGTAGTTTGCAAATACTTCTTTTCCAACTCCACTTTGACCAAGCAATAAAATACTGGCATCTGTTTTACAAGCTTTGTCTGCTATATTTAAAGCACCTTCGAGTGCTTTAGAGTTTCCTAAAAAGCCAGTATTTGTTTTTTTAGTAGTCTTTTTAGCAGATTTTTGAACTTTTTGAATTTTATCTTCACGTTTTATAGCTTCAACAAGAGTATCAATATCAAATGGTTTTAGTAAAAAATCTTTAACACCCAAGTGAATAGATTCTATTGCACGTCCAAGTGTTGCATTTCCTGTCATAATGATAACTTCATATTTACCGTTTAGTTCTTTTATAAACTCTATACCGTCCATTTTAGGCATATTAATATCTGTAATAATTAGATCATAAGTGTCGTCAAGTTTTTTTAATGCATCTGTGGCACTTTTAAATGTGTTAATTTCGAATTCCTTGAAATCTTCAAAAGAGATTTCAAGAGATTTTCTCATATTAATATCATCTTCAACTATTGCAATTTTCACTTAAAGCCCTAATGTTTGGCAAAAATGCCTTATTTTAAAGGGGCTATTCTAGCAAAATTATCATTAAAATCGACTTTGAAACATTTTGTCTTTAGTGTAAGAACCGTAGTAGAGGTGTTTTGGTAGTTTATAGTTTTTTCTTTATGCTCAACTTGAAGTCCCAGTTTATGCAAGTAATTAATAAATTCTTGTGAGTTAGTCGAAATTAATTCTTTGAGAGTTTTATAGTTATCACTATCAAAAATTATCGGTGAATAAGTGTCACCTGAGCACTTTTGCATTGCAGGTGATACTTCAAGAGATTCGTTGTAAAGAACGGCGTCTTTAACAACGTATCTATAAGAGATGTAGTACTCATCAGCAATTGTGGATGAGCTTAGTAAAAAAAATATTAACGCGCAAAGTCTGCGTGAGAAAGAGTGATTTCCATCTCTACTTCGCATAAACCGTCTTTAAATATTGTTTCAACAACGTTAGCATTTCTTACCATTGCATATACAGCTGTACGTACAGTTGATCTTTTTACCATCATATTTTTGATAAGGTCTTTACCGTCAACTCTAACACCTTTTACTTTCTCAGCAATCATTCTGTAAGCATCGGCAATAGCAGCACGTTTAGCAAGTGCATAAGCTTGAGCAGGAGACTGAGTGTTGCTTGGTGCTACACCTTGTCCAACTACACTGATTACCATAGGTTGTTGCTCTGATAGAACAGGACCTACATTTGAATCTACGTCTTTATCTAATTTAGTTTGTGCATCATTAGCATCTTCTTTTAATACGTCTGAAACTAGTTCATACTCCTGCACAGTATCATCTTGCATTGTTTCAACAGCTTGAAGTGAAGACATACTTAAAAGTAGTGCGAATATTAGAGAATATCTCATATTTTATCCCTTGAGGTTAATTATATATTCAGAATTAAGCAATTGTTATTCCAATTCCTCAACAGATGGTGGAATCATTAGTTCATCACTCTCATCCTCATCTTCATCCGGCTGTTTAGGACATCTAGAAATACTTGCTACATCATCACCTTTAACTATATATACACCAGACGTATTACGACTTGATTTTGATATAGTTTGCATATCTACACGGATCATTTTTCCAGCTTTTGTTAAAGCCATCATATCCATAGTTTCATCTACCATTAAACATCCAATTACATGTTTACCAGTTTTAGGAGTCATTTTCATAGCAATTACACCAGAACCACCACGATTAGTTAAACGGTATTCTCCGGCTTCTGTACGTTTACCTATACCTTTTTCTGAAACTACCAAGATCTCTTGTTCATCGTCACGTATGATATTAGCATCTACTACTTTATCACCTTTGTGTTTGAACTTAATACCTCTAACACCACGAGTATTTCTACCCTGATCACGAGTTTTTTCAATTTCAAACTTGATACACTGAGCTAGCTTAGTCACTATAAATAGATACTTAATATCTCTATCTGCAATTTTTGCTGTAATTAAAGTATCGTCGTCATCTAGGTTAATCGCTTTAACACCGTTGCTTCTAATATTACTAAATTCACTTAAGTTTGTACGCTTAACAACACCTGCCTCTGTAAAGAATACAAGTGATTTTTCTTCTGAAAAATCTGTTGTAGGTATGATTGATTGAATTTTTTCATCAGCCATAAGGTTAATTAAGTTAACTACAGCTTTACCTTTAGCTGTACGGCTACCCTCAGGAATACGGTAAACTTTTAACCAGTGTAGTTGACCACGATCTGTTACAAATAATAAAGTGTCATGTGTATTACATGTAAAGAAGCTTTCTATAAAGTCATCTTCATATGTAGTTACGGCAGTTTTACCTTTACCGCCACGACGTTGTTTTTCATAAGCTGCAAGTGGCACACGCTTGATATAACCGCGGTGAGTAATAGTAACTACCATCGGTTCATTTGGAATAAGGTCTTCTATGTCAATATCGTCATAGTCGTCTTCAACTTCTGTACGGCGCTCACCAGGATATATTGATAATACTTCATCAAACTCTTCAAGTATAATTCCGTGTAGTACTTCTTCACTTTTTAGGATTGATTCTAGATATTCAATAAGCTTAACAAGTTCTGCTAGTTCGTTTTCAATTTTTTCAATTTCTAAACCTGTTAAACGACCAAGTCTCATTGCAACAATGCTTGCCGCCTGAATTTCAGAGAAATCAAAGTCGCTTACAAGGTTGTCTTTAGCTTCTTCTTCTGTTTTAGATGCACGTATAACACGTATAACATCATCGATGATATCTATTGCTTTTCTTAGACCTTCTAAGATGTGTGCACGAGCTTTTGCTTTTTCTAAATCAAAAATTGTACGACGGATAATAATCGTTTTACGGTGGTTAATAAAGTGTTTTAAGATATCTATAATTCCGAATATACGAGGTTCTTGATTTAATATAGATAGCATGATGATACCAAAAGTAGTTTGCATCTGAGTTTGTTTAAACATATTGTTTAGAACAATCTCACTCATGGCGTCTTTCTTAAGCTCAATAACTACACGGATACCTTCACGGTCAGATTCATCACGAATCTCAGATACACCTTCAATTAGTTTGTCTTTTACTAGGTTTGCAATATTTTCTATTAAACGAGATTTGTTTACTTGGTAAGGAAGTTCATCTATAACGATGATCTCTTTTTTACCTTTTTGTTCTATATGAGTTTTTGCACGAACTTTTATACGTCCACGACCAGTCTCATAAGCTTCTGTAATACCTTTTTTACCATAGATAATACCACCTGTTGGAAAATCAGGTGCAGGGATATGTTCCATTATTTCAGAAACTGTAATTTTAGGGTTTGCAAGTAGAGCTTTAAGTGCGTTTATAACCTCTTTAGGATTATGTGGCGGTATATTCGTTGCCATACCAACTGCGATACCGCTTGAACCGTTTATTAAAAGGTTCGGTACACGTGTAGGCATTACCTCAGGTTCTTTCGTAGTAGCATCGTAGTTGTCTATCATATCTACAGTGTTTTTATCTAGATCTTTTAGAAGTTCACCTGCATATTTTGTCATACGAGCTTCCGTATAACGCATTGCCGCTGCATTGTCACCGTCAATAGAACCGAAGTTACCCTGACCATCAACCAATTCCATTCTCATTGAGAAGTCTTGTGCCATACGAACAAGTGCATCATAAACAGCCGTATCACCATGTGGGTGGTACTGACCAATTACATCACCTACTATACGAGCAGATTTTTTATACTTTGCACCATGAGAAAGGTTTAACTTATCCATTGCGTAAAGGATTCTTCTGTGAACAGGTTTTAGTCCATCTCTTACATCAGGTAAGGCACGCCCTACGATTACACTCATAGAGTAATCAAGATAACTCTCTTGAAGTGTCTCTTCTATATTTATAGATTCTATATCGTCGTTGTTTAGCAAATTACTCATTTGTACACCTAAATAAAAAATATTTTCAAGTATTCTATCTGATACTCCCTTAAGTTAATTGTAAACGGTAAACAATTTGATTTATAAATATTATAAAAAATTAACTGATTAAAAAATAATCATTTATTTGGATAAAATATATTTATATTTAGTGTACAATTTTGTAGATTTAAATTTATAGGAGTTCAAATGAAGAAGTGGTTAAAGATAGCATTGATGCTATTACCGACATTAGCATTGGCAGAGGATGCGCCAACATTAGATACAGGTGACACAGCGTGGATGATGATGTCAGCAGCATTAGTGCTATTAATGACACCGGCAGGTCTT